>JBBDSB010000544.1:0-3679 GCA_040905205.1 Cyclobacteriaceae bacterium | reverse complement strand
AATAATTTATATTAAATTTGGTTGTTTTTCTCTAACAAAATCTAAATGCGGCAAACATTCAGCCTTGAGGGTCATTTTGTAGACATCCAAAAAAGAATTATTTTTCCTTGCAGGATGAAAGTGAAAGAGGGTAGGATCCAGGAAATTATTGAAATCTCAAAAGCCCCGGAGATATTCATCATGCCTGGATTTATCGATGCCCATGACTCACATAATATCATTTTAGTGGGATCCGATGATGACAAAATGGTTCAGGCCGCCAATTTGGTCATTGAGAACAAGGGGGGATTATCTGCCGTAAATGAAAAGGAGGCAAAAGTTCTACCCTTACCGATAGGGGGTCTCATGTCCGGTGAGGATGGTTACAAAATAACCAAACAATATATCTATTTGGATAAAATGGTCAAAGACATGTGATCTAAACTCCAATCTCCGTATATGACACTTAGTTTTATGGCCTTATTGGTCATTCCTGAAATTAAATTAAGTGACAAAGGCCTTTTTGACGGAAAGGAATTCAAGTTCATGGATGTATTCACCGATTTATAAAAATTATTTTTAACCTTTAGAAATGATCAGGGTGGGGTTTTGGAAAAAATTTATAAAAAATTTTAAGTTATTGTTCTTTTGGGAGAGCAATTATGTGCTCGAAAAACAGATTTTTAATGCTACCCTAATCATTGTTTTTTTCTATCTGTTGGCTATGATGATTTTCAATTTCATAATTGGAAATTCTAGTTTGATAGTGGTCTCACTATTGGGAATGATCATGCTGTTTTTCTGTTTTTATCAACTCAGAAAACGGAATCGCTATAAGTTGGCCTATTACCTATTTGGTGGTTTTTCATACTTTATTTTGGCACTTGGCTTTTTTTTCAATGACGGTATACTAGGTCCCACCCTGTATATATTGATTTCATTCCATTTGGTCATGCTGAGTATCTCCCCGAACAGAAAATTTTTATTCTGGAGCTTGATCAATGGAATGATATTTTTATTCTTGCTCTATTTAGGGGTTTTTTACGCAGAGCGGATACCCAACACCTATGTTAGCGACGAAATGTTGTATATCGACCATTCGCTGACCTACCTGGCCTCCTTGGCCGGTATTGCCATCGTGGTAAGAACTTTTAAAAAATTTTACGATTTACAAAAAAATAAGGTAAAAGATAAAAGTCAGGAATTGGTAGTGCTCAACAGGAGCCTTAGTAATACCAGTTCTCAAAAAGACAGGATCATCACCATCATTTCACATGATCTAAAAAACCCCTTACAATCCATCATGCAGACATTGGAACTGATCAATCAGGGAGGACTGGACCAAGAGGAAATTGATTTTTTGCATGAAGAATTGTTGAAAATAACAACAAGAACCTACCGGATGATGGAAAATATTCTGGATTGGTCTTCTTTTGAAATCAAAAACCAGCGCATCCATATCCGGAAAATAGACATGAAAAAGTTGTTTGAAGATACCATAGAAATCTTAAAGGTGATTGCCAAACAAAAGGGCGTGCATATCAGCATTTCCTACCTAAAAAATCCCACCGTAAAACTGGAAACAGACCGGCTATTGTTGATTTTAAGAAACCTGGTCCAAAATGCTATAAAATTTACCGAAATAAACGGAAACATTGACCTGGAAATTAATGAGGAGGAGGATGAAGTTACGGTTATGGTCATGGATACTGGTATCGGCATTCCTAAGGAGCGATTGGAGCATATATTTGAACTGGACATTAAATCCACCTATGGAACCGAGCAGGAAAAAGGAACGGGAATGGGCCTTCATCTTTGCTACCAAAATGCTAAAAAACTTGGGGGGGACATCCGTGTCCGCAGTGAAGAAGGAAAGGGCTCCATTTTTACGCTTAAAATCCCAACCGGATTAAAAAACAAAGGAAATAGTCTTTTTTAAGAATCTCTGGTGTCATGTCAAACCTTAAATGGCATTTGCCCCCGCTCGCCCCTCCTCCCCTTAAGGGGAGGACAGCCCATGGGACAGACCTTTTAGAAGATCTAGATCTGTTGGTTTAGCGTCAAAATTGATGTGACATGACACTAGGAATGGGTAAATTTAATTTTTTAAAGATTTCATCTTCCAGGCATGTGCCAACATGGGCAATTGGGTATAACTTTTTATCCCTGCTTTTACTCCCTGTGATTTTAAGTAAAGGTCATTCGACATTTTGCTAAGCTTCAAGAACATCGGTGGATGAGCCAGGTTATTTGCCAGGATTGCCCTGATGTCATTTTTTACGCCCAAATCCATCCTTTTTACAAAATCCTCATAGCCTTTTCCATCCATCCGGTACAAATCATTCATTTGGTACCTGAAAAGCTTTAACTGGCCTACGTATTGAAGCCAGGGATCTTGGCTTTTGGAGCAAATGATCCAACTTATAAAATTGGCTTCGCCTTCATCAGAAATCCCACACCCATGGGCCATTTCATGCGCCATGGTAAACGGTTTTTCCAAAGGATGCAGGGTAGGATCCAGGTAGCCCTCTCCTGTGAATGGAAAATAAATGCCATAAATGCCCATCTTTCTCATGAAACCAGGTGGAAAAAAGGCTTTCACCCTAGGTGCACCGTCATACCTAAATCCCAATAGCGGCATTTCCCTTTCCATTTGATCGGAAACCTTTTCCATCCATTCCCTGGAAGAAAAATTGAATTGCAATTCGGCCGTATCCACTTGTAATTGACACCGTAATTCCAATAGAACATCATGGGTATCATTCATTTCCTGGATTAAAACGGGCAATTCCATAGGCTGAGGTTGGAGAGAAAGCTGCTGGAAAACTGGAATTCTTTGGTAATTAAATCCCCATAATACCAAAAACATAAAAACCAAACTTCCCAAAAAATTTGAAAAAGCCCTGAAAAGGTACCCTACTTTGGATTTAAGGTTGGGCCTCTTTACGCAAGCCAGGACGATCAGATAAATAAAAACCAATAGGCCCAAAAAAAATAAATAGACCGTTGGAAAAGGAAATAAAGCCAGGGTATGGTCAATGGATACCCGAACAAGGGGAAAAAATCCCCTTGAATACCATTTTTCTGTCATTTCCGGGAATGCAATAAACAATTCCCTTAAAATGATCGCAGAAACCCCTAAATAGAATCCCAGCCATTCCTTCAGCCCCATTATTATTTCCTGATAAATAATGGGGAATGTGAATTTATCAGCATGGTTTTAAATTCCTTCGGCCTCCACCCCTTTCACTTCTTCCAACATTCCTGTTAAAAGATTTTCAATACCTGCCTTAAGGGTAATGGTACTTGATGGGCAACCAGAGCATGCCCCCTGCAATAAAACCTTGACAATTCCATCCTGGAAACTGTGGAACACAATGGCACCCCCATCTTGCTCCACCGCTGGCCGGATATATTCATCCAAAATACCCTTTATCTTTTTCACCGTCTCGCTGTCATTTTCATCAAACAACGGATCCTTGTCAAAGGCCGTATTGATTGGTTGCTTTCCGGATTCCAGGAAGTTTTTTATATGGATTCGAATATGCTCCTGGATATTTTCCCAAGGCACATCTGCCTGCTTGGTTACAGTGACAAAATTAGAAGCGATAAATACCCTTTCAACGGCCGCATAATTGAACAATTCTTTGGCTAATGGGGCATTTTGAGTACTTTCTTCATCTGGAAAATCAAAACTGAC
>JBBDSB010000543.1:20318-22074 GCA_040905205.1 Cyclobacteriaceae bacterium | reverse complement strand
CAGGGGAATTTGTAGTCGCCAACAAGCACCTGATGAAAGACCTTATCCGGAATGGACTTTGGAATGAAAACATGAAAAACAGGCTGATTGCAGCCAATGGTTCTGTCCAACAAATTCCTGAAATTCCCCAAAACCTCAAGGACCTATATAAAACGGTTTGGGAAATTTCCCAAAAAGTAATCATTGATATGGCTGCCGACCGGGGGGCCTACATTTGCCAATCACAAAGCATGAACCTTTTTCTGGAAGAACCCAATTTTGGAAAGCTGACTTCCATGCATTTTTATGCCTGGAAAAAAGGATTGAAAACCGGCATATATTACCTGAGATCCAAAGCAGCCAGCAGTGCCATCCAGTTTACTGTAGACAAATCACAGCTCGGCCAAAAAACCGAAAAAGTAGAAGAGGTGGAGGTAAATAAAAAGCATAGTCAGGATGCCATTGCCTGCTCATTGGACAATCCCGATGACTGCGAAATTTGCGGAAGTTAAATTTAAATGGCCTTTAATGGTTATATTTGATAAAGAAAACAACTGCCTTAAGCCGCAGTTGTTTTTCTTGTTTTTATTTAAAGGATTGTTGCTCTCCTTACTATGATATCATCTAGTTAAAAATCGGTAACGAAAAAGCCTCCACCTTCGTCCTGACCTACAAAAGGTAAGAAAGCCACTATTTTGATTGGGTTACCGCCTACATGGAATCATTCTTCCAATTGCACCAAATGGGCTTTCCATTCGAAGGGTATTTCTTCCATGCCGATAATTTTTAAATGGGGTTCATTAAATCTGGCCTCGGTTTGTGTCAGGGTCTCATGGACATAATCATTCTCCAATTTAAACATGGCCCCTGTAGCGGGATCAATCACCAACATCCCGATCATTCCCCCAAAAATAATGTTGCCCCAATACCAACCATCAATTTTGAATTCAATGGGTATCAGCATCTCGTTGTAGCCCGCTTTGGAAATCTTTATCCGGTAACTGGCCTTTTTAAAATAACCTTCACTGGCTTTAAGATAAGCAATGGCAGGGGTGCTCCCTTTATAAATCTCTGTTCCCATTTTGTCCGTAATTAAAACCCCTGCGGAGTCAGGATTACTGTTTATGCTTATCGGATAATTACTTTTGCTGAAAATACTGGCACATCCGGAAATGAAAATCCACAGAATTAGTAAAAAAAGGGAAACCATTCTAATCTGAAAAGGGATGGTACAGATTCCTGTCTTTCGTCTTATTATAAAATATTTCGACATCTTATTGGGTAATGTTGGTTAGAATTTTAATTATTAATGGGTAACCATACCATAAACAAACAATTTAGCAATTACCGTAATAAGAACCAAATATCGTTTTTAACATTTTACTTTGGGTTACCTTCCATTTTACACTGCCTTTATTCCATGCCATCCTTTTTTATTTGGTAAGCTTTATTTAACCTCCTTGTAAATTCATCCAGCTCCTCTGAAACTGACTTAATTAGGGGGACAAATTTTTTAATTTTCCCGGGGGTCAGGTGTTTTTCTTCGATGATGAGACTCGTCAGCCCTATCATGTTGGTCACCGGCTTCCTTAAAACATGGGAAATATCAAAAGCGATCTGTTCCAAAGCCATTTTTCTTGAATTCAGGTACTCCATTATTTTTTTTGCCAATAGTTTCAGCGCTGATCTCCTTCTTTCAGAAATTACCCTGGGTTTGTGATCGATGACACAAATGGTGCCCAGAACATTACCGTTTGGCGTTTCAAGCGGGGCGCCG
>JBBDSB010000543.1:0-20218 GCA_040905205.1 Cyclobacteriaceae bacterium | reverse complement strand
GGGGTGTTTCCTTGATATTTAGCCCCTTCACGGCCTTAAACCATTGTCTATTATTATCAAGGAGGGTAATTAAAGAGACAGGTGTGTTACATATGCAGGAGGCGATCTCAACAAACTCATCCAATGCCGTTTCAGATGCCGTATCCAAAATTTTGTAATCCTCTAACTCCCGAAGCCTACTTTCTTCATTCATGATAAAAATGTGTATTGATAATAATTGCTGTAAGGGAAATTACAAATTAATTATAAATAAAATTGATTATGCATAAAGAATTACTCCCTTTCATGTCTAAATGTAGATCAGTTGAATACTCCAAAACAAAAAATATTATTCGGAATATGCCATAAAATTACTTTTACCCAGCCTTCCCGTTTTTTGATTTTTCTTGGTTACAATGCCTGTGCCATTTTGAAGCAAAATAATTTTCCTGAAAACAAATAGCCTTTTTATAACTTTCCCCGTACCTATGTAATAGACCCATTCAGATCATGTTCAACCAGGCATAAAAATGGGTTTAAATATTTTTAATTATGAGATATTTTTATGAAAAAAGAGCTGGGAATATTTCAAAATAAACCGGAAGAACCAGGTAGCCGGGTAAAACATATTTTGGCCGTCGTGGAACATTTCAACCTTCTGGTAGAAAAGAAGATCATTTTAATTCTGGGTAATACCATTTACCTGAAAAGGGATTTATGGGGTAAGGAACCAGAGGTGGCCAAATCCTGGATAGAAAATACTTACATCTTTTTGCGCATGAAGCAAGGGGCAAAGGTGGGCCCCACCATTTATTTTTGGGATATGGAAGCAGATCAATTGATCGGGAAATTTGAGGATGGGAAAGCGGTCCTTAGTACGGAAGATCAAGGTGGGTAATCTTTCTTTTGATGCTTGAAATCCGGGAATTTTCAAATCATTAAAGCATATCACATAAAATGAAAAACCCCATGAATGAAACAATAAATCCAACTATTGCAGATGCTTTTATTGACAAGGTTTCAAGAAATGGAAGTTGTAAGGACTTAAAATTATACCATTTCATTTTTTTGAAGGACTTGAAACAGGAAATAATAGCTTTCGTGGCACCAGACTAAATTGAACGTCTACATTGGACTTTAAATATCATATTTTAAGTTGAATTTGGCCCTTACCAAATAAATACCGTAAACCCGAATTCAAAGACTTGGGAAAAGTAACGGAGGCTAGTGTCATGTCAAACGCTAAAAGGTAATTGCCCACGCTCACCCCTCGGTCCCCTTAAGTGATTTCAATGAAGTAATTCTCAAAATAATTGAAATTGGGTTAATATTAAAATTAAAAAAACATGTCCCAATATTATATTTAAAAATTTAATTTGAAACAAGCCGCTCCAAAAGCGGCTTATTTTTACTGTACCAGGAGCGGGAATCGAACCCGCACGGCCGTGAGGCCACAAGATTTTAAGTCTTGCGTGTCTACCTATTCCACCATCCCGGCATATCAAGCGAATCATTTGCGCTGTTTTTCAAATCACCAATCATCCCTTTCTCGTTTGTTCAAATTTACCTTTAATATCAAAACTAAGATAAGGATTTCCTTTCTGATTTCATTCTCCAATTGGCCTTTAAAAGATAAAGCCCTCTTTTAAGGGCTTTATTGGAGCGAAAGACGAGATTCGAACTCGCGACCCCGACCTTGGCAAGGTCGTGCTCTACCAGCTGAGCTACTTTCGCTTTTTATTACAATCCATGATCCGGCTTCCCCAGTTCATTAATGTGAATGCAAATTTACGCTATAATTTCTAAACTCCAATGATCACCCTGAAAATTTTGAAATATGCCCCTTACTTACCTGAGTCTAAAGGCCAAAGGTTATTCCAACATTTTCTTTACTTCATTCAGCTTCAGAAGGGCCTCTACCGGGGAAATAGTATTGATGTCTATGCTATCTAAAATAGTTTTGGCTTCTTTGAATTTCGGGTCCATTTCAAACATGCTCAACTGATAATTGTTTTTGGGCATATCCTTAATGTTGTTTTTGTGCTTTTGTAATTTTTTATCTTTTTCCAAATAACGCATGATCTCTGCGGCCCTCAATACCACCGGGTTGGGCATTCCTGCCATTTGTGCCACGTGGATACCAAAACTGTGTTCACTGCCTCCTTTTTCCAATTTCCGCATAAAAATCACCTTATTGCCCAACTCTTTGACGGAGACATTGAAGTTTTTCACCTTGGGAAAATCAGCTGCCAGCTGGTTCAGCTCATGGTAATGGGTAGCAAACAGGGTTTTGGCATGACACTTGGAGTGGTTATGCAGGTACTCTACAATGGACCATGCGATGGAAATCCCGTCATAAGTGGATGTTCCTCTACCAATCTCATCCATCAAAACCAGGCTGCGGTCTGATAAATTATTCAGGATGCTGGCCGTTTCGGTCATCTCCACCATAAAAGTGGATTCCCCTTTGGACAAATTGTCCGATGCCCCTACGCGTGTAAATACCTTATCCACCATGCCCACCCTGGCAAAGGAAGCGGGCACAAAACTCCCCATTTGTGCCATCAATACAATCAATGCCGTCTGCCTTAATAAAGCAGATTTGCCGGCCATATTGGGGCCTGTGATGATGATGACCTGCTGGGAAGCATTGTCCAGGTAGATGTCATTGGGCACGTATCCCTCCCCGATGGACAGTTGTTTTTCAATTACCGGATGACGTCCGTCCTTAATTTCAATGGAATCAGAATCTGTGATTTTAGGCGCGCAGTAATGGTTTTCAGCAGCCACTTCCGCAAAGCTTAAAAGGCAATCCAGGGTGGCCAGGACCCTGGCATTTTGCTGAATCTGGGTCACATAATCGGAAGCATCCTGCACTAAAAGCTGAAAATATTTCTGCTCCAGGGCCAATAGCCTTTCTTCCGCATGCATGATCTTTTCTTCGTAATCTTTCAGCTCCTCTGTAATGTACCTTTCGGCATTAACAAGGGTCTGTTTTCGGATCCATTCCGGCGGCACTTTATCTTTGTGGGTATTGCTTACTTCCAGGTAGTATCCAAAGACTTTATTGAAGGCTACCTTGAGGGAGCTGATACCCGTATTTTTTACTTCCCGTTGTTGTATCTGCACCAGATAATCTTTACCTGAGGTCGCCAGCCTTCTGTATTCATCGAGGTCGGGATCAATTCCCGATTGGATAATCCCACCTTGGTGTGTCAGCATAGGGGCATCTTCCTTCAGTTCTTTCTCGATTTTCTCCAGCAAAAATTCGCAGGGGTTGAGTTGATCTGAAAGCTTCTTAAGGGCCGAATTTTTCTGGCCTTTCATTAATGCCTTGATCGGTAAAGTATTTTTGATGGCCTTTTTCAGGTGATTCATTTCCCTGGGATTAATCCTGCCTACAGCCACCTTGGATATTAGCCTTTCCAGGTCACCGATTTGCTTGAGGTGACCGACAAGCTCCTCCCTCAGATCAGGCTGATCAAAAAAGTAGCCTACCGCCTTTTGTCTTTCCAGAATGGGTTCCTTTTCTTTTAGGGGCAAAACCAACCATTTTTTCATCATCCTGCTACCCATGGGGGTATGGGTTCGGTCCAAAATGTGAATCAGGGGAATTCCTCCTTCCTGTTGGGAATAGACCAGTTCCAGGTTACGGATGGTAAATTTGTCCAGCCAAACATATTTTTCTTCTGCAATCCTGGAGATGGAAACTATATGTTTGACTTCTTTGTGCTCTGTTTCTTCCAAATAATAAAGAATTGCCCCTGCCGCCACGGTACCTGAATCCAGGTTTTCAATACCAAAGCCTTTTAGGTTATTGGTACCGAAATGATGTATCAATTTTTCATAGGTATAATCCCGCTGGTATACCCAGTTTTCACAATGAAAAGTGGTGAAATCATCTTTCAAAAGCGCAGCTGCTTCTGATTTGGCTCCTTTGGAATGGATCACTTCCGAAGGATTGAAACTTTGAAGTAACTTTTCGATATAAGAAACCTTTCCTTCCGCACACATAAACTCACCGGTGGAGAGATCCAGAAAAGCAATGCCAAAAAAATCATTTTCAAAATGGATGGAGGCCAGAAAATTATTTCTCCTTTTATCCAATACATTGTCATTATAAGCCAGACCCGGTGTTACCAGTTCGGTTACACCACGTTTAACAATTCCCTTTACCTCCTTGGGATCCTCCAATTGGTCACAGATAGCTACACGGTTGCCGGCCCGAATCAGCTTGGGCAGGTAGGAATCCAGTGAATGGTGTGGAAATCCTGCCAATTCAATATGGGAGGCGGATCCATTGGCTCTTTTAGTTAAAACAATGTCAAGTATTTTACTGGCTTTAATGGCATCATCCCCAAAAGTTTCATAAAAATCCCCCACCCTGAAAAGTAATATCGCTCCTGGATGTTTGGCTTTGATGGCATTGTACTGCTTCATCAAAGGGGTTTCTTTGGTCATTGCTTTGCCCATGTTTTTAGCTGATACTATTTTTCAGGCCTGAATTTACTTAAGAATGAAAGGGAAACAAAACGGCAGCAAAGATTTGCAGGCATTTTACGGGTAACATTCCGGAATAAACCATAACTTCCTTGGTTAATCAAGCGAACCAACAACGTATATTGTTTGAGGATGATACTGATAAAGCACAAGAAAAAAATTCAAGATGTATAAAAGAACATTCAAAAGCTGAAAGTTGTAAGGGTTAAATCCTTGAATCTGAAATTCTTATTACCGAAAGTGCTTCTATTCCACTACTATATATATGCCATCTGTTTTTCAATCAATTGAACCCGATTTCCAATTGATTGGCGCCTGAAATATTCCCCAAAACTTCTTACGCCTAATTTCGGGAAAATAAAATTACTTGGGTATTTTTGTAGCCCATCGGCAATGACCCGGATAAACTGCCAAAAATCAAATGAAATCGCAATGCTATGAAGAAACTCAGTATGGAGGAATTGAACCGCTTGTCTGTGGAGGAATTCAAGAAGGTCAATAAAAACCCCCTTGTACTTATTCTGGACAATGTCCGCAGCCTCAACAACGTGGGTTCCGCTTTTCGTACGGCAGATGCCTTTCTGGTTGAAAAAATTTACCTCTGTGGCATTACAGGCACACCCCCACATCGGGAAATTCAAAAAACCGCCTTAGGTGCCACTGATTCCGTGACCTGGGAATACCGGGAAAATACCCTGGAACTTATTAAAGAGTTAAGGAAATATGGCTTTATTACCTGTGCTTTGGAACAGGCTTCCCACAGTATTTCCCTGAATAAATTCCAGCCCAAACCCGACAGGCCTTATGCCCTTATTTTCGGAAATGAGGTATTTGGGGTGGAGGAAGAAGTGGTGAGGGCAGCGGATTATGTTTTGGAAATTCCTCAGTTGGGAACCAAACATTCCCTTAACATTGCCGTTTCCATTGGGATTACTTTATGGGATTTCGTCAACAAAACAAACAACCTGGAGAGTCTAAATTTATGATCCAAAATCTTAAACCGGATACTGTTCAATAAGCAAATTTAAATCCTCCGGAAAATTAATTGGAGATTTTATGGAAAAACTAATGTCCTGAAGCTTCATTTTTTGATCAAATCGATTATGCCCATCAAAATTTTATTGATCTCATTTTCCTTTAAAAAAGGTATGGCCTATTAAATGTTTGGTATTTACAAATGGCTAATTATTGTTTACATTAATTCACGAGCTAATTAAACAACCTTATTAGAAGACAGTTACGTTAAATAACATATTTGATTATATTTGAATATGGAAAGAAAGGAAATAATGAATCGTCTTGAAGATGCAGATTTTTCAAACGTACAGGCAAATGAATTGGCCAATATGATGGGAGCTCAGAAAGAAGCTGCATCCTCCAAAAAAAGAACTTTGGATCGTTTATTGATAAAACATAGACATGAACGTTAAAGCCCTGAATTCTAAATTTGATAAAAATTTAGGAGATCTGGATCATAAGTTTGATAAACGGTTTGATGCACTTGATCACCAATTCGATAAGCGTTTTGGAGTAATAGATGCAAAATTTAAAGGTGTATTTCATCGGTTTGAAAAAACAGAGGGTAAAATAGAAACATTTCAAAAGGATATGCAACATCGTTTTGAAAAGACAGATGGAAACATCAATAACCTTCAAAAAGATACCAACCACCGGTTTGAAAAATTGGATGATAAAACTGAATCACTTCGATCCGATATGGTACTTCAATTTGGGACACTCCAAACTGAAATATCTGGAAAAATTTCGAGTTCCAAATATGAAATGGTCAGATGGATTGTAGGAGGTATTATCATGAATGGAATTGTTTTGGCACTACTCAATTATGCAATTTAAAGTTATTCCTCCTCATTTCATTTATGTTTCACTTAAAATAACAAAATAAGTTTTATCGTTAAATAAATTAGTATATATTTTTGATTTCATCAAAAAAAAATACCCTAAGCCCTTATGGGTTCAATTTTTTAAGTTGGTCTAACAGGTAGACCAGGTCCTCTTTGGTGTGGTAGGCAGAAAGAATGATTCTATTTACCGAAGGATCATCCATACCGGGGTAGGGAAAGGAAGAAACAATTATTTTTTTTCGAAACAGTATTTCCACCCATTCGGCATTTTGGAAGGTTATCACAGGATAATTATCCAAAACCATAAAAGCATCCCTATTTTCCAATTGAATGTTTATCCATTCAATATGGCCCTTCAAAAGTTTCTTTTGGGCATGGTAAAGGGATTGACCCGAAACAAATGCTTCCAAAAATGCCGGTGAAGGTGGTGAGGAAGACCGATAGATTGGTGTGGTCCTGGCGCTGTCAAGAAGTTGGGGATCTCCCAAAATAATACCTGCAGGCAGAGATAGGGCTTTTCCCAATGAACCACATACCATAAGTTTTGCAGGAAGGTGGTTCCATTGCGCATAAGTTCCATATATTGAATTTCCCAAGACCCCAAAAGCATGGCTGTCATCAATCAATAAAAAATATTGGTTCGTTTTTGGTAGGTTTTTCATCCAATCAAAATCATGGATCTCAGGTTTAAGTGGGTTGGCTGCATTGGATATAAATAAAATTTTCTGCCCAATTAAGCTTTCTGCCCTCTCAATGCAATGGTAAGCCCATGATTTAAAATCTATTCCCGAAGGAGCAAGATGGCCCTGTGGCAAAACAGCAGGATGGGTATCTGGTGCCACCCAAGTAAGGTCTGCCTGTTTAAGTAAGGTCTGCACCGCCAATTGGCCTGCCATAAAGCCACTGCTCAGAAGCAAGGCATCAGGTGCGCCGGCTCCTGTGGCAAAATGTTCTTCAAAATACCGGTAAATGGGAAGTTGTATATTGCTACCCCTGCTGGATCCATGGTTAGGCCCATGCTTTCCTATGCCCCTGACCAGGAGTTCCTCAAATTCCGGTAAAGCCACCATGCCCAAATAAGCCGTACCACTAAAATGAAGAAATTCTACCCCCTGTTGCTTTACTATTCTACCTAGTCGGTTTGTCTGGTAAATATGGCTCATGATGGCAATAAAACTGCTCCCGTACCTGGCCTGTCCGGGAAATTGACTCCATCAGGAAGAATGACCACTCCCTGTGCGATATCTTTTGCCAATAACATCGCTCCGTCCATATCCACATAATCCAGCATACCGGCAATATGGGCAATGGCAGAAATTCCCACAGATGATTCCGTCATGCAACCCACCATGGTTTTCATTCCCAGGGATTTGGCCTTATTTAGCATCCTTAAACCCGGGGTAATCCCGCCTGCCTTTACCAATTTCACATTGATGCCATGAAAAAGGCCATGACATTTTTCCACATCTTCTTCGGTAATACAACTTTCGTCGGCGATTACCGGAAGTTTACTATGCTGAAATACTTCCTTCATACCTTCATGGTCCTGTTGGGCCAAAGGCTGTTCTAAAAACTCCACATTTAAGTGGGCAAACTTCTCGGAATACCGAATGGCCTGATCGGCAGTCCAGGCACAATTGGCATCCACCCGAAAAACCGCTTCGGTATGTTTTCTCAATTCCCGGATGATTTCCAGATCATGGTCCGTTCCCAGTTTAATTTTGTAAATGGGCCAGACCACCTCCTTCATTTTGCTGAGCATATTGGGCAAGTCGGCAATACCAATGGTGAAATTGGTTGTTGGAATATTGTTGGGATCCAATTCCAACAATTCATAAAGCTTCTTGCCCTGCTGTTTGGCATAAAGATCCCATGCCGCCATGTCCAAAGCACACTGGGAGAAGGGGTTTCCCGGAAAATGATTTTTGGTCCGTTCCCAAAGTTCTTCCGGATGCATTTCCTTAAACCTTTCAAGTGTTGGTATAGCTTCCTCAAGGCATGCGGCCATTTCCTTTATGGTAATCCCATAAAAAGGATTGGAAGTGGATTCTCCCAAACCATAATGGATTCCCTCCGAAAGTTTCACAATCAGAGTGTCCTGCACATCCCGGCTCTGGTGGGCAATGGTGAAGGTGTGTTTTAGTGGAAGTTGCTTGGGTATGATTTCAATTTTCATAATGGAGAAAGGAAAAATTCAAACAATAAAGATAGGGGATTGCCTTTACCCTGAATCACACACTTACTAATATTTTTGACCAAAATTTCCCATCTTTACTATTCAACCTTAAATAAATCATGAAATCGAGCCTGCCTGAGGCAGACAGGCATGACGAAATCGTCACACAGTGGGATGATTATCAAACACCTGAGGCCGGCAGGCAGGTGCGAGATTCCCCCGAATCCCGATAATTATCGGGACGGGGCAGGCTATCCCGACCTTCGGTTCGGGACAAGTTATGACCAATAAAAAACAATTATAAACACATGAAATTATACCCCTGTTCTCTTGGCATTGGCCTTTTGATTTCAATCCTTCCCTGTTTGATTTCCTGTTCGGGAAAAAGTACTGATCAGAAATTAAATCCTTCTTTGCTGGCACAAGCCCACGAAGATTATAAAGAAGTGCAAATCACTCAAAAAAGATTCGGCTATGAAACCATAAAGCCCCTGGTAGAAAACCGGGGCGTAGAATTTTCGGTAGCCACTTTAGGTATATCGGTGGAAGGAAGACCCATACATTCCTTGACTTATGGAAGAGGGGCACTAAAAGTACTGCTTTGGTCACAGATGCATGGGGACGAAAGTACGGCAACCATGGCCTTGTTCGATTTATTCAACTTTTTTGAAGGACCATCTGACGATGGATACGGTGATATCAGGGAGACAATCAATAGTCATTTAACGGTAAAATTCATTCCCATGGTGAATCCTGACGGTGCCGAAAGGTTTCAGCGCAGGAATGTTTTGGGCATAGACCTCAATAGGGATGCCATCCGAATCAGTTCACCTGAAGCCAGAATTTTAAGAGAAGCCAGAGAAGCTTTTGATCCCTCCTTTGGCTTTAACCTTCATGACCAGAATCCCTATTACAATACAGAAGGAAGTGCGAATCCGGCTACAATCTCGGTATTGGCCCCTGCTTACAATGAAGCGACCGATATCAATGAAGTAAGGGAAAAAGCCATGAAGATAATTGTGGGCATCAACCGGATACTACAAGTGGAAATACCCGGGCATGTAGGAAAATACAATGATTCCTTTGAGCCAAGAGCATTCGGAGACAATTTCCAGAAATGGGGCACCAGTACTATTTTAATTGAATCGGGAGGCTATCCGAATGATCCTGAAAAGCAATATATCCGTAAACTGAATTTTATGATCCTACTCAATGCACTTTATGAAATTGCCACGGGAGAATATAATTCCTATGATAGGGAGGCTTACTTTTCCATTCCTGACAATGATTCAAAACTAATGGACCTTATCATCAGAGATGTGTCCCTAAAATATGAAGATTATACTTTCCAAACAGATATCGGTATAAACAGGAAGGCAAAAGAATCAGATGAGGGATATTATTATAACGGGGTAATCAATGATCTCGGGGACCTTTCCATTTACCATGGGTATGAAGAAGTACAGAAAAGTGACTTGGAGATCGTAATGGGCAAGGTCTATGACGGGGAATTGGATTGGGATGAATTGAATTGGGAAAAGGCTGTTGAACTGCTGAAAGAGGGTTATATTGCCATAAAAACATCAGAAGAGAACATGGGAAAGCTTCATGATTTACCCTTAAAGGTATTTACCGGTGATCAAGATTTGGACCCTCTGCCTTCCCTGGGCAGCGTGGCTCACTTTTTTCTCCGGGAAAATAGGGAATTGAGGTATGCCGTGATCAATGGTATTCTGGTAGATCTGAGAAAGCCGGAAAAATTACCCGTAATGGGTATGGTAGAATAATCCTACATAAATTCACTCCTGATTTTTCCTATGGCCAATGGGTTATAAATTTACTGATGTCCAATGTCTATCTATCGAATTTTTGCAATTGTGTGAAAAAATTCTTAAATCGGCTTTTTAACCTTTAATAATCTTGATAAACCAAATGCCAGAGAAATCTACCGTTGATGAAATATGCAAACGCTTTGACAATGATGTGGAGCGTTTTTCCAACTTAGAGTCCGGTCAACAGGCAACCATGGATGCACCATTGTCCATGGAATTGATTGCGAATGCTGCTATTGTTTCCAACCCCAATGCCAAAAATATGCTGGACATAGGCTGTGGAGCTGGTAATTTGTCTTTAAAAATATTAGAATACCTGCCCCAGTTGGATTGCGATTTATTGGACCTTAGTGGTCCTATGGTGAACAAAGCCAAAGACCGGGTCTCATGGGCTACCACTGGAAAAGTCAGTACCATTCAATCCGATATTCGTGTAGCCAAATTAGAAAAAGGAAAATATGATATCATCGTGGCGGCTGCCGTCCTTCACCATCTTCGAGATGAAAAAGACTGGGAGGATACTTTTTCCAAAATCTTTGGGCTTTTAGCACCCGGAGGCTCCTTTTGGATCTCAGACCTTGTGGCACATGATGACCCGGCCATACAGGAAATGATGTGGAATAGATACGGCCGATATCTTGAATCCATTGGTGGTATAAAATATCGCAGCAATGTATTTGAATACATTGAAAAAGAAGACAGTCCCAGATCTCTTCCTTTTCAATTGAATCTTATGAAAAAAGTGGGTTTTGGCCGGTTGGAAGTTTTGCACAAAAATTGTTGCTTCGCATCCTTTGGAGGCAGAAAAGGTAAATGATTGCCCAATACCATGGTCGCCTAAAAAAAAAATGATAATCATTAGGGTTTTCGCTATTTTTGATGTTTTACAACGTTATTACCCATGTATGCGACCCATAAAGTGCATGTTTCCCTTGAATAAGGATCCTTTTATTTTTGTAACAAAAACATAAGTTATGAAAATTAGAGAAGAAATGACCCTGTTGATGGAAGAATATAAAATGAGCGGACAGACGCAGAAGCTTTTCAGTGAATCGAAGAAATCAGTTATTTGTCGGATAGATTTGAACAGGTTGTCATCAAAAATCTTATCGTATAAAAGCGTTTCTCCTGTCTTATCAGTTTTAAACACAGATAGACGAACCCTTACTTGAGGGAAATACTTAACTGGCTTCTTACCAAATAGCACTACTGCTGCGTTTGTAAAATCACCATTCTTATAAAGACCGTATTTACTCAAAAATTGAAGTGGATTGTCAGGTATCAGGTAAATATCTGTATTGTTTTAAAAGCACTCTGGCAACACGAATATCACGATGCGCCACAAACCATCTTGGTTTCTTCAATTCAATGTATGGATTGCAGTAGTTCGTTTTTGGTGGCAAAACCAATCAAGGTGTTTCCGGTACGGATGTTAAAATCGATATCCGGTAAGGGTTCTAAGCCAAAGTTGTCATTGCGTGGGTTTACATCTACGGTTGCTACTAATTTCAAGAACAAATGCAACTTGGCAATTTCCACCGCTTCATTCATAATGTCAACGCCATAGAGATTGTTTAGGATAATGCTTTTGAAAATGAAGTATTGCAGACTAGGGTGTTGGTCGCTTTTTACTTCAAAAAGTGTCTCTTCAAAAAATTTGTGCTTACCAGGCTGCTCCTCCACAAGCTGTTCCATGCGAATGATGCAGGCTTCATAAAGCGGCTCTAGAATATTAAGTGCGGCAAAGAGAAAGGCCCCCGAACCACAAGTGGGGTCAAGAATTGTTATTGGTGCTCGACTATTTTTTGGTTGAGATTGATCTTTATACCCTGCGATAGATTTGTAAAAGTGTCGAATGAAAGCAGCATCCTCTGTGTTCTCAATAAAGTCTTGCGAAAACTGGCGGATATTGAGGTTATAAGTAATAAAATCGTTGATGCGGGTGATTTCGCCACCGTCAATTTTGGCTTTTAAGTCGGCATGGCTTTTTCTGCGTTCAATCAGTTCGCGGTAAATTTCGGTAGGCAATCCAATATTCTCTGGTGCTTTTTGGTTCCATGTTTTTCTTATCTCCCATAAATGCGGTTGGGTAAAAGCTTCAACAAGCTTGTCCTCTAATTCATGGCTAATGCCTTCCTGCACTTCTTGTTGAAATTCAGAAATTCCTGCTCGTGCTTCCCGAGAAAGATGATAGTCAATTTTTAGATAGACATGATAAGGCGTGTACAGTTTTTCGGTTGCCCAACTTTCATCCATGATTTGTGCTAATACTTCAGTGATATCAATGCTCCATCTGTCTTCCCAACGGTCTTGATACCATTTGGAAAGTTTTTTGGCAGCATCACCTTCTACAACATCCACATTGAGCTCTCCGTGCTTGGAAATTCCTGCAAAAGTTAAATTAGAGCTTCCCACAAACCCAATGGTTGGGCTATTGTAATCGTCACGATGGGCAAGGTATAATTTAGCATGAAGCGTATGTTTCAAATGAAGCTTAACAACAACACGTTTTTCCTTCAATTGCTTGGAAAGTTTTTTTAGTGCTATTTCCTCCTGATTGGTTGGATTACCAATAATTAATTGTTCTTTAAATTCTTTAGCAATTTTCTTTTTGGGTTCAAGTGCAATATTGTTGTCTAAGGCTTTTCTGTCATTTGAGAAATAATCTCTAATTTCTTCTTCGGGCATTCTTTGCATCCCAATCAATACCCTGCAATGGTATATATTATCGTCTTCAAATTCTTCCGGAAAGTGTCCACCTGACAGTTTATCAATGACACCTGCAACTTTTTGACAACCTCTCAAATTGAAATATCCAATACAAAAATCAGCTCGGACAGATTTTTCAAGGGTTCTGTTTAGTCCTTCTTCAAGGTGTTTTTCAATGTTATCGAATATTCCCCCACATAGTCTAGTGTCTTATCTGTAGAACTTCCGCTACCTTTATAATTCACCCTCATCAGCCCCCCTCCGGCGGTATATTGGATGTGGTTATTCGTAATGCAAATCTACACCTGGCTAAAATGGGGGTAAAGGTCCTTGCAACTTTTTTCACTCACCAAGGGTTCCTATATTGGCACATTAAACACTTTGATGGATATAATTGGTAATAAAATAAATAGGCTTTGACAAAGAGGTGATGAAAAGGGTTGATGATATCAAACGGCTGGACCCGGAGACCTAGAATCATTTGTTCTTTCTGATCGATAACCTGGTCCAGAACTTTAAAACCAAAAATTCATTTGCCCGATAATTTAAAAGAGATATGAAGGTACTATTGGACATAAAAGACGATAAGGCAGCTTTTATCATGGAATTGCTCCACAACTTCAAGTTTGTAAAGGTCAAGACGCTCACACCCTACAAAGCCGAAGTGCTGGAAGGATTGAGAGAAGCGGTAGAGGAAATAAACCAGATAAAGGCCGGGAAGAAAAAAGCGCAACCTTTAAGCGAGTTTCTGAATGAGCTATAAGGTAGATACCATTGCCCCTTTCCGAAAAGAGGCCAAAAAGCTCATCAAAAAATACCCTTCCCTTAAAAACGAACTCGCCGAACTGGGAAGTCTTCTTTCCACTAATCCCACTGCCGGTACGGCTCTAGGTAATAACTGCTATAAAATACGCTTGGCCATTGCTTCAAAAGGAAAAGGTAAATCCGGTGGGGCAAGGGTGATCACCCATTTCTATGTGGTTGATAATACCATATTTCTGCTCTCCATCTATGACAAGTCCTACCAGGAAAATATCTCTGACAGCCAAATAAAAGCGCTACTGAAGCTCATTCAGTAAAAAAAACCCACCAAAGTAAGGCTATATTTTTAAAAAAGATGAAGCTTTCCTTCCTTCCAAAGATGTAGTAGTGTCGTTTTAGCCGAAAGTCCAGTAATGCTCGGTAACTTCGTCAATTTCTCCAAAGATTTTTGAGCCAAATCAGGCTTTACTTTGAAGGTAAATGTAGCTGCCCATAGCTTGACATTTTCATCTACGGCATCAAGTAGTTGGCTAAAAACTTCAGTTTGGGTAGGCTTCCGCCCTATCGGATATATCTCCTCCTTCAATAATGTATTTGTACACAGCAAAACAAAATTTTCCCTGGCATTTTTTCAAGAAAACAAGTGCCGGTACATCTCATCCAGTTTGCTGACCGCCAAAACTTCGATAGGGAATTTGGCCAGATCCAGCCCTTTTATTGCGTACCTGGAGACAATGATTTTGTCAAATCCCATTTTAGCGGCTTCCGATATTCTGCTTTCAATTCGATTTACAGCCCTGATTTCACCTCCCAATCCTACCTCTCCCGCAAAACAAAATTTAGGGTTCACGGGGGAATCTTCATAGGAGGAGATAAGAGAGGCACAAACGGCAAGATCCAGACCAGGGTCATCTACCCGAAGGCCTCCGGCAATATTGAGAAAAACATCCTGTTGTCCCAGTTTCATCCCACCTCTTTTTTCCAATACGGCCAGGAGCATGTTTAGTCTTTTGGCATCATGTCCGGTACTGCTCCGTTGAGGCGTCCCATAGGTGGCAGGACTGACCAAAGACTGTATTTCGATCAATAGGGGCCTGTTGCCTTCCACCATGGCGCCTATGGCCACGCCGTTCAGAAGTTCTTCCCGCTGGGTCAGGAGAATTTCAGAAGGATTGGTAACCACCTTTAATCCGGAGCCATGCATTTCATAAATGCCCAATTCATTGGTGGAGCCGAACCGGTTTTTGGAGGTTCGCAATATCCTATAATTCAGGTGCCTGTCACCTTCAAATTGTAAAACCGTATCCACCATGTGTTCCAAAACCTTAGGGCCGGCAATATGGCCATCTTTGGTAATATGACCGATCAAAAATACAGGAGTCCCCATCTCCTTGGCAAACTTCATCAACTCTGCCGTACATTGTCTTACCTGGCTGACCGATCCTGCGGCCGATTCCACATATTGGCTGTGCAGGGTCTGTATGGAATCAATGACCAGCAATTCTGGATTTAAGGTTTCAATTTGCTGAAAAATCTGCTGGGTATTCGTCTCAGAAAGAACATAACATTGATCAGATTGATAATTCATCCTTTCACTGCGCATTTTGATCTGGTTTTCACTCTCTTCCCCAGACACATAAAGAATTTTAGTATTGTTCAGCATCAAAGCAATTTGGAGCATCAGGGTAGACTTTCCTATTCCCGGTTCTCCCCCTATCAGGACCAAAGATCCGGGAACAATACCACCACCCAGCACCCTGTCCAATTCCATGTCTCCAGTCACCAATCGTGCCTGTACTTCAAAATCGATTTCATTTAACCTTTTGGGTTGACTGATCCTTTTTTGTGTGCCCTTTTCCGGCTTCCAATTGCCCTTATGGGATTCCTCTTTTTGAATCACTTCTTCCACAAAGGTGTTCCATTCCCCACATGAGGGACATTTCCCTACCCACTTGGGACTTTGCACACCACAGTTCTGACAGAAAAATGAGGTTTTTATTTTGGCCATTGAAAGGGGAGGAAATCTAAATAAGATAATATATTTTTTAGCTGGAAGCCTTGGTTTCAGGGATTACCTTCCTGAATCCTGATAGAATATTCATATAGGTTGGGATGGCTGTCAATGCGCTTCCAACCAGTCTTTGCCCAAACCCACTTCTACCTCCAGGGGAACTTCGATCTTGATGCCCTCTGACATCAATAGGGGAATTTCATTTTTCAACAATTCCACCTCATCCTTATGGGCATCAAAGACGAGTTCATCATGGACTTGCAGGATCATTTTGGACCGTAGGTTTTCCCCTTTTAGCCATTCATATACCCGGATCATGGCCACTTTAATCATATCTGCTGCGGAACCCTGAATTGGTGCATTGATGGCATTTCTTTCAGCAAAACCCCTCATGGTGGCATTCCTGCTATTGATGTCCCTAAGATACCTTCTCCGGCCTAATATAGTTTCCACGAACTCGTTCTTTCGTGCTTTTTCTATGCTTTCATCCATGTAGACCTTAACTGCGGGAAATTCCTTAAAATAAGCATCTATGATTTCCTTGGCCTCAGCCCTTGGAATTTTAAGTCTTTGAGAAAGTCCAAAAGCAGAAATACCATAAATAATCCCAAAATTGGCTGTTTTGGCTTTTCGCCGCATGTCTGATGTCACTTCTTCCAGGGGAACCTGAAAAATTTTGGCTGCTGTTGTGGCATGAATATCCCTACCTTTTCTAAAGGCTTCAATCATGGAACTGTCTTTCGAAAAAGCGGCCATGATTCTTAATTCAATTTGGCTGTAATCTGCTGCCAAGATGATATGGTTTTCGTCTCTGGGAACAAATGCCTTGCGGATTTCCCGGCCACGCTCTGTCCTGATTGGAATGTTTTGAAGATTGGGATTGATAGAAGACAGTCTTCCTGTCGCAGCGACAAATTGGTTATACGTCGTATGAATCCTCCCGGTTTTGGGATTGATCATGTTGGGCAAAGCATCCACATAGGTAGATTTTAATTTTACCATTTGTCGGTAATCCAAAATAGCCTGCGCGATCTCGTGTTCCACGGCAAGTCTGCTCAGCACCTCTTCACCTGTTGCATACTGCCCGGTCTTGGTTTTTTTGGCTTTTGGGTCCAATTGGAGTTTATTGAACAGTATTTCACCCAATTGTTTAGGAGAACTGAGGTTGAACTGCTCTCCTGCCATTTCATATACTTTAAATTCTATGTCCCGGCTTTCGGATTCCAATTCTTTGGACAATTCAGCCAGGCTGTCCGTATTGATCTTTACCCCTTCAAACTCCATTTCGGTGAGAACCCTGATCAATGGATTTTCCACTTCATGGAGCAATTTTTCCAGTTTGTTCTCTTTGATAATCGGGTCAAGTTTTTGCTTTAACAAAAGCGTAATATCTGCATCTTCAGCGGCATATTCAACTATTTTGTCGACATCCACATCCCTCATGTTACCCTGATTTTTCCCTTTTTTTCCAATCAGGGATTCTATGGAAACCGGTTTGTAATTCAGGTATTGCTGGGACATCCAATCCATTGAATGCTTGCCTTCCGGCTCAATCAGGTAGTGGGCGAGCATGGTATCATAAAGTCCACCCCTCACCTCCATTCCATAATTCTTGAGGACAAGCATATCATATTTTACGTTTTGCCCAATTTTGACAATGTGCTCTGCCTCGAATACTGGTTGCAGGATCTTAAGCACCTTTTGAATGGTCTCCCTGTCTGCAGAAATTAAGGGAATGTAATAAGCCTCTCCAGGTATATAAGCGAAAGAAATTCCTACCAATTCAGCCACATTGGGGTTGATAGAAGTGGTTTCCGTATCAAAACAGATTTCCTCCTGTTGCAGCAGGTAGCGGACCAGCTCTTTTATGGCTTTTTCTCCCTCCACCTTATAATAATCGTGATCCCTTGTAAAAAGGGTGTCTTCTGCTTCGGCCACAGGATCAGGGAGGCTGACTTCTTCTGATTCTTCCTCTTCCTGGCCCGTAAAAAGGCCGAGTTGCTCGTCCACTTTCATTTTTGGTTTTTGGATGGCTTCTCCAAACACCCTTTTGGTAAGGGTTCTGAATTCCAGTTCTGCAAATAAAGCTTTCAGCTTTTCCTCATTGGGTGCTTCATAAGTCAAATCTTCCTCATCAAAAGCTATAGGAACGTCCTGCATGATGGTAGCCAGTTCTTTGGACAAAATTCCCTGTTGGGCAAAATTCTCCACATTTTCCTTTTGCTTTCCTTTTAATTGATCGGTGCTTTTGATCAATTCCTCTATGGAGCCAAATTGCTTCAATAATTTTACGGCTGTTTTTGCTCCAATTCCCGGGATTCCGGGAATATTATCTACCGCATCCCCCATTAAACCCAAAATATCCCTTACCTGATCCACGTCTTCAATATCCCATTTGGAGCAGATCTCCTTAGGTCCCATAATATCCACCGCATTACCCATAAAAGACGGTTTATAAAGATAAATATGATCTTCCACCAATTGTCCATAATCTTTATCAGGGGTCATCATGTACACCACAAATCTTGTCCTTTCGGCTTTTTTCGCCAAAGTTCCAATAATGTCATCTGCTTCAAATCCATCCAACTCCAAGGTGGGAATATTAAAAGCTTTTACGATCTGCTTTACCCAGGGAATGGCCACTTCTATGTCCTCGGGCTGTTCCTGCCTATTGGCTTTGTAGGCTTCGAACTGCTCATGCCTGAAAGTAGGGGCATGGGTATCAAAAACAACTGCGATGTGGGTCGGTTTTTCCTTTTCCAATACTTCCAAAAGCGTATTGGTAAATCCAAGCATCACCCCGGTGTTCAACCCTTTACTGTTGATTCTTGGATTTTTGCTGAATGCGAAATGGGCACGGTATATTAAGGCCATTGCGTCCAGAAGAAAAAGTTTTTTACTGCCTTTAGCCATTTGTTGATCTGGTTTTTGAGGTTTTACAGGATTTAACCGGAGCCAATTTCCACTAAATCCAGCACAAGTTAGTAATTTTTGGGCAATGCTCTGGATTGAAAAAAATAAGAATTCTGCCAAATTTTTCTATTTGTTCATGTTCCTGAAATTGGGGCTTTTGGATCCAGGGCAATGGGAAAAGGAAAAGTGAAGAAATATCGGGTAATAGGCACAATTTCAATGCCCATTATCCGACATGGGTGTTTGGCTGGCTGTAAAACCGAATTATGGAATTAGTCTCCATGAACATTTACCACCTTGAACGAGTGAAGGGTGCCATCTCATTTCAAGGTTTGATGATCATGCTTGTTGTGTAATTGAAAGTGATCAACTTCTTCAGGACCTTTTAAGGGATTTTAGGCTGCAAAACCAGGGGTAAAAACCCCTGGTTATTGTTTGGTTTTGGTCTCTTCGGTCTTGTTTGTTTAAAATTGAATTGCCTGATTTAAGTGAGTTTTTTTGTCTTCACCTTTGATACTAAATTCCATCGCTTCTTTTTCCCAGTCTATAGAAACCAAGCCATAATGCAATTCGGCTATGTGATCCCCGGCAACCCGGTATTTATTGTCCTCCGGTCGCCATTCGTTCCAGGTGTGCGTCAGCCCGCTGGAAGTTATTTCATAAATGTCCTTTCCATTTGGAAGTTGGGTTTTGGCCATTTCGCCTATGTGCCGGTCCCCACTTATCAGTACCGGAGATTGAAGGCCAGAGTCTGCGATGAGCTTCATCAATTTTTCACGTTCTTTGGGGAAGTTTGCCCACTTTTCGTAGGGGTGTTCCTCGGCGATGAATTGTATTCCTGAGGCGATGATATTGATACGGGCATCCGAATGGAGAAATTCCTCTTCCAGCCATTGCCATTGTTCTTCACCAAGGATGGTTCCTTCCGTGTTTGGGACATAGTTATCGGCTTCTTTTTCCAAAGTGTCCCGGTGATACCGTGTATCCAATAAATAGATGTTCACCTTTTGTTCACCTTCTCCAAATTCATGTACTGTATACACACCTTCCTGTGCTCTCCTTGGTGTATTTTCAGGTTCCTCCAAAAAATTCAGCATGATTTGCTGGCTTTCTTTCTTTTTGGCAAAATTCACCCCTCCATCATTGATGCCAAAGTCATGGTCATCCCAGGTACCGATGACTTGGGTGGTTTTGCGGATCATTGCATAGCCTTCCTGATCATATTGGCAGTCATATTTAGTTTTGAGCAGCTCCATGTCCTGGGTGTCTCCATACACATTGTCTCCAAGCCAGATCCAGACATCTGGATGCTCTTCCAGAATAGGTTCCCAAAGGGGTTGTGGCAAATCATGTTTGTTGCAGGAGCCAAAAGCGATGGTTTGAATGGAGGGGACTGCTGCTATTTCGGTATCTTTTTGCTCACCGTTGGATTGGTTTTGACTGCAGGAAATCAACCCTGACAATCCCAGAAACA
>JBBDSB010000542.1:0-3702 GCA_040905205.1 Cyclobacteriaceae bacterium | reverse complement strand
AACCCGTTTAAAAGGATAAAGAAGAAACTTAAAATAAAAGTAAAAGTGCCGGGTTGTCGAGCTTTCATAGGGGGTTGGGTTAATTGTTAAAATATGATCAAATCTATTACATTTAATGGTAAGAGCCAAGTGATAGAAAAACCAAACCATTAGCGTAATCTTTTGTTCTGATCAGTCTGATTTAGTGAAAATATTCAAAAAAGTCCCATCACAGTGGTTTTGTATATAAATTTCCTTATTTTTAAAAAATATATTAACCAAAAGACCAAATAACTATGGAAAAGTACCTAGGTAAATTTTCACCTCAGATTTATGCTTTATTAAGAATTGTTGCCGGATTCTGCTTTGCAATGCATGGTTCCCAAAAACTTTTGGGGTGGCCGGGAGATAAAGAAGCCGTTGACATCGGCTCTATGATGGGAGTGGCAGGAATAGTGGAATTGGTAGGAGGCATTTTGATCATGATTGGATTGGCGGCAAGCTATGCTGCTTTTATCAGCAGTGGTGAAATGGCCGTAGCGTTTTTCATGGCCCATATTCCTCAAGGTTGGAATCCATTGGTAAATGGTGGTGAATTGGCTTTGATTTACTGTTTTTTGTTTTTGTTCATTGCTTCCAGGGGTTCGGGTATTTGGAGTGTGGATGCGGGAAGGAAAGACCCAGCACCCAGTCTTTGAAATCCTGAATTAATATATTCCCCTCCCTTACAGGGAAAATCATCAGGAAATACAGGGAAGGAAGTTTTAGAAATAATGAAGTTTCCTTCCCAGTATTTTTCTATTATTCGATAACCAGAATTTCCTCCATCAAAGCGATCTGTTGCAGGACATGCTATAAAAGCTTTGATTACTTCCCTGACCTTAAATTAAAGATTTTTATTAAAGGATTTGATTACCTGAATGATCATCAAAGGCATTACACTGGTCAGGACAATAAGTACCCAAATTCTGCCTTCCAATTTTTCAAAAGAAAGGATATCAGCTATTTGTGGAATAAAATAAGCTGCCCCGATTGCAGATAAACAAAAGGCT
The DNA here is from genome assembly GCA_040905205.1 of Cyclobacteriaceae bacterium. Lineage (GTDB taxonomy): Bacteria > Bacteroidota > Bacteroidia > Cytophagales > Cyclobacteriaceae > Cyclobacterium. Next base: position 2,671 of record JBBDSB010000542.1, on the reverse strand, counting down.
AGTGCCATCCAAATAAATTTATTACGGGTAACCTGATTATTAAAAATAGGTTCATCTCCTTCCCTCATGTTAAAAACATGCAAAAGCTGGGCAAAGGCAAGGCTAAAGAAAGCCACATTGTTGGAAATTTCCTCAGAATGTTCCCACACCAAATGGGCATAGAAATAGGCACCAGATATACAAATGGCCAAAATCAATCCATAAAGGCTGATTTGCATCCAGTTTTTCCGGGTTAAAATGGGCTCATTGGGATCCTTGGGAGGTTTTTTCATGGTGCCTGGATTTCCCTCACCCACACCTAATGCCAGGGCAGGAAAGACATCTGATAACAGATTCAAAAAAAGCAGTTGTAAGGGTAATAAGGGCAGGGTAAACAAACTAAAACTGATCAAGGCTATGATTACTATTTCACTCAGGTGATAGGACAACTGGTACATGATGAATTTTCTTATGTTCCCAAAAATAATACGCCCTTGCTCAATGGCTTTGACGATAGAGCCGAAGGCATCGTCCTTTAAAACCATATCGGAAACTTGCTGTGCTACCTGGGTTCCTCTTTTTCCCATAGCTATTCCAATATTGGCTCTTTTCAGTGCCGGAGCATCATTGATACCATCTCCCGTCATGCCCACGATCTCTCCTTTTTCCTGAAAATGTTTAATCAGCTCCAGTTTTTGCGAGGGATCAACCCTGGAGAAAATACGGGTATCAAAAATATCGTTATACCTTTTGTTTTCCAGTTTTTCATTGAGTTCCATGCCTGAAATTGCCAGCTGCTCCTTACCTTCTTCTTTATCAAATAATTTTACTTTTTGACCTACATTTTTTGCCGTTCCGGGATGATCACCCGTAACCATCACTACTCTGATTCCCGCCCCGCTGCAGATCTGAATGGCTTCTGCCACTTCTTTTCGGGGAGGGTCTATAAATCCGATCAAACCAATAAAAATCAAACCGCTCAAAAAATCTTCTTCTTCAGGTAACTTATCCGTCTTATTATAGGCAAAAGCCAATACCCGCAGCCCTTCATCCGCTAAGGCATCATTTTTCTCGTGCCAATATTCTTTATCCTCATCAGATAAATCTTTAATTTCACCATTGATCAAAATCTTTTGGGACCGCGCCAACATGGCATGCGCAGCCCCTTTCCCAGCTACGTAATGTCCATCATCCTCTTTATATACCGCTCCCATCACCATCGTTTCCGAATCAAAAGGGTCATGCAATTCCCTTTCCAACTTCCTGATATCTTTAAAGCCGGATCGATCAAAACTTCTTGAAAAATGGAGTAAAGCCACTTCAAGAGGGTCCCCATCTCCTTTTCCGCTTTCCTGCTCCTCTGATTTTTCCTTTTCTTGCCTATTTTTTTCGGGGAAATTTCCATCTGAACCGGCTTCCTCTGCCTGCAGATTGGCATCGTTGGCCAGTACGGCAATTTTAAACAGGTGGTTGAAATTCTGGTTTTCACTTGGTTCATCGGAGTCCTTGAATTTGGCTTTGCCATCTTCAGACCAATCTATTTCCACCCGGTTATCATCCGGAAAAAACAAAGTATTTACTGTAAGTTGATTTTTTGTAAGTGTGCCGGTTTTATCTGTAAAAATCATAGTGGTTTCTCCCAAAGTTTCCACAGCTTCCAATTTTTTTACGATGACATTCTTTTTGGCCAATCGAAGCATTCCTCTTGCCAGGGCAATGCTTGCTACAATGGGAAGACCCTCCGGAATAGCAGCTATGGTCCAGGCTATGGAGGTTTGAATCAGCTGATAGATTTCTTTACCCGTCATCCAACCTACCCATAAAAAAACCAGGGCTAGACCAATGGTGACATAAATGAGCTTCTTGGTGAGCTTATTTAACTTTTGATTTAATGGTGTTTCATCTTTTTCCTCTTCACCCACCATTGAAGAAATATTTCCAAGCTCAGTTTCTATCCCTGTGCTGCAGACCACCACTTTACCGGTACCTCCGGTAACGGCTGTTCCTTTATAAAGGATATTGGTACGGTCGGCTACTTGCTTTTCCTCTTTCAGCGGTTCAGCCGACTTATTGACTGGCACCGATTCACCCGTAAGAGGTGACTCATCCACGGCCAGTTCATTGGCTTCCAAAACCCTTCCGTCAGCGGCAATGAGGTCACCTGATTCTAACAGCAAAATATCTCCCGGAACAATTTCTTCCGCATCGATCATCGTTTTTGTACCGTTCCTCAAAACCCTGGCTTGGATTTTGTCCATATTCTTCAATGCATCCATGGACTTTTGCGCCTTGTATTCCATCCAAAACCCAATAATCGTATTGATCAAAAGCACAACCAAAATGGCGATACCTTCCGCAACATCCCCAAATACAAAGGCAAGGGCAGCTGCAGCGGATAACAGGTAGATGACAGGATTATTGATTTGGGAAAGAATTATCATCCAAATACTTTCCTTGTCCTGTTCTTCCAGGATATTGGGTCCAAATTTATTCCTTCTTTTCCTTACCTCTTCATCGGAAAGCCCCTGCTCCTGATCCACAGCCATGACCTCCAAGATTTCTTCAACGCTCTTCAGATAGGCATCCTTCACCTGTAATTTTGATTCTTTGGAATGAGGCATAAACTATTATTTAAAGAGATAATGATTGCTCGACCTTTACTTTTCAAGGGAAAATTCCCTTACTTCTCCCA
>JBBDSB010000541.1:0-3711 GCA_040905205.1 Cyclobacteriaceae bacterium | reverse complement strand
AATCCCCTTATTTTTTCCCGGTTTTGAAAAAAAGCCAGGAAGTATATGAGCGCACTAATGGTGCTTTTGACCCTACGGTAGGCCAATTGGTAAACGTTTGGGGATTTGGACCGGAAGGGGCATCGCTCAAAGACAGTGTGGGCATCCCGGCTTTACTGGAGAAGGTAGGATATGATCTACTGGATTTTGATAGTGTTTGGGTTAAAAAACGCGTTTCAGGAATTTATCTGGATTTCAGTGCCATTGCCAAAGGATATGGTGCCGATCTGGTGGCTGGATTTCTGCGCAATCAAGGCATCTCTGATTTCCTGGTGGAGATTGGTGGGGAATTGGTAGCCAATGGAAGAAACGAGAAAGGAGAGCTGTGGCGGGTGGGTGTTTCCCAACCTGATGAAGAGGGCCGTGCTGATGAACTTTATAGCATAATTGCCCTGGAAAATAAGGGAATGGCCACCTCCGGCAATTACCGCAATTTTTATATGGTGGATGGAAAAAAATTCTCCCACACCATCAGCCCTTTTACAGGCTATCCCGTGGAACATGGACTGCTCAGTGCAACGGTGGTTGCGGAGGACTGTATGACAGCCGATGCATTTGCCACGGCATTTATGGTTTTGGGAACTGAAAAAGCCAAAGAAATTCAGGTCCGCACAGAAGGATTGGAGATTTTCCTGATATTCAATGACCAGGAGGGCAACCTGAAATCCTTTGTAAGTCCCGGGCTGGAACCCTACCTGACCCCTGTGCAGGAAAATAAACCCCAGTAAAGAAGAAGAAACCCTCCAAAAGAGAAAAATATGCTTTATTTTATTTTACTTTTTTTATCGGCATTAGGAGCAGGTTTATTGGCTTTACTGATCCCTCAGTGGAAAGAGAAGGATTTTAAAATGATGTTGATATTTGCAGGGTCTTATTTGTTTGCCATTACCATTCTCCACATTTTTCCAGAGCTGTTTGCAGACCAGGAAACCGCCTATTTGATGGGATTGTATATTTTACTGGGCTTTTTGTTGCAACAGGTTTTGGATTTCATGTCCTCAGGGATTGAGCATGGACATATCCATCAGCATTCAAGCCATGGGATAGGAAACAGTGTTTGGACCCTAATGATCGGATTGTTTTTACATGCTTTTTTGGAGGGTACATTGCTGTCCAAACAACCGATGTTGGTGGGTCACCATCATGGCAGTGAAACCCTCCTTATAGGCATGATACTCCACAAAATGCCCGAAGCCTTTGCTTTGGTGGCGGTACTTTTGACCAGGCTCAGCAGGTTAAAAAGCTTTGTATTACTCATTCTTTTTTCACTGGCTTCTCCACTGGGGATGGTATCCACCGACCTCCTCTTTGAGCAGCAGTTGATAGGAAAAGAAACGGTAAATATTCTGTTTGGCTTGGTGGCAGGAGGCTTTTTGCACATTTCCACCATTATCTTTTTCGAAAGCTCACCCCAGCACCGTTTTCAACTCAATAAACTGATCATTATATTACTGGCTTCCGCTTTGGCCATTTTGACGGAGTTTGTCATTTGAAAAGTGGTTTCTTTAGTTTCAAAATCCTAAACCCGTTTTTAGAAAAGTGAAGCTCATAATATGAACGGAATATCAAATACAGCAGAAAATCAAAGCTTAAAAAAGCAGAGGCCGATTATTCCTACTTTTATTAAACCTCTCGACTCGTAGCTTTTATAATATCAACCTAACAATTGTATCAACCTTCGATTATAAAATAGTACGAATTATGGGGGCTAATCCTTTCCTAAGCAAATGGGTAATTCCCTGATAACGCAAATTATCTAAGAATCAACCAAAATCTCATTTTCAGCGACTCCCCCTTTTAAAGGGGGCAAGAGCCTGTCCCGATTTTTTTTCCGGAGGGATTTCAACGGGAATATTAACTTATAACGCAGGTTTAAGCATGAGTCAGCAAAAACGCTGCGTCAATATGAAGTTTTTGGTGGGCAGCCTTTAAAAAATTTACGTCAGGTTCACGCTTACCGGTCAAAATCTGGGATAATTTTGGAGCTCCAATACCCAACTCTTGTGCCAATCTAGCTTGGTTTATACCCAATTCAGCCATTTTAAATTCTATTTGATTTTATTTACCAAAATCTCTTTCCAATACAGTTTTCAAATTGGTAGCTTTTTGAAAATGGTTCTCATTCTGAAATCCCCGTAAAACCTGCTCCACAATCAAATCACCGGTTGCCATAATTTTTATAACCAATAATTGATAATTTTTCCTTAGGAGGACTATGCTTTTGCCGGGCTTACTAAAAAGTGAATATCTTTGCAGGAGTTTTTACCCAAAGCCCATGGATTGTATCTCTGTATTCGACATGCTGAAAATTGGGGTAGGCCCCTCCAGCTCCCATACACTGGGTCCATGGAAAGCCGCCTTGAGATTTGTCCGGGAAGTGGAAGAAAAAGACCTGGGCACCCTCACCGACATCAGGGTGGAACTTTATGGTTCTCTTTCACTGACAGGTAAAGGTCACGCTACGGACAAAGCGGTAATGATGGGGCTATCCGGACAGCTTCCGGAAACAGTGGAAATAAGCAGCATTCAAAATACCATCGATCAAATTCAATCCGAAAAGAAAATTGATTTCGGAAGCCATTCCCGGGTGGATTTTGATCCCAAAATCAATATTGTTTTTCAAAAGGAATTCCTCCCCTACCACGCCAACGGCCTAAAATTTTCTGTCAGCTCCGGCAAAGGTGAACATCAGGCCGTCTACTATTCGATCGGAGGTGGTTTCGTCATCAGAGAAGGCGAAGAGGAAGAACAGTTGACTCCTGCGAAAAATTTTCCCTATCCCATAGAAAGCGCGGGTCAATTGCTGGCCTATTGTAATCGGGAAAACAGAAAAATCTCCGATATCGTTTTGATGAATGAGTTGAGCCTGCGGTCCTCACCCGAAATCCGTGAGGGTTTGGATCAGATATGGAAGGTCATGCTTGATTCCATTTTTCAGGGTTGTCATTCTGAAGGAGAGCTTCCCGGTGGTCTGAAGGTAAAAAGAAGGGCTTTTGCCCTTCATCAAAATATGATCGGGGAGCAGCCCTACCGGAGTCAAGAAGAATGGATGGCTTTGATCCGGAAAAAGGATATCCGGTTTCGGGAAGCGTTGAAATGGGTGAGTGCTTTTGCACTGGCTGTCAATGAGGTCAATGCGGCAATGGGAAGGGTAGTCACGGCGCCTACCAATGGAAGTGCCGGTGTTATTCCGGCTGTTTTGATGTATTACCTGGTCATCGAAAACAAAGTTGCCACCCCGGAACATATCAGGCAATTCCTTCTGGTGGCCAGTGAAATCGGCAGCATTTTTAAAAAGGGGGCAACCATTTCAGCGGCTATGGGGGGATGTCAGGCAGAGATTGGGGTGTCCAGTGCCATGGCAGCGGGGGCCCTTTGTGAATTATTGGGAGGCTCACCCGGCCAGGTGCTGATTGCCGCCGAAATTGCCATGGAACATCATTTGGGGCTGACCTGTGATCCGGTCGGTGGGTTGGTTCAGATCCCCTGTATTGAGCGGAATACCATGGGCGCCATCAAGGCCATCAGTGCCGCGGAGTTGGCCCTGGAAACAGACATCCGGCATACCAAGGTGCCTTTGGACAAGGTGGTCCAGACCATGTGGGAAACGGCCAAAGACATGAATGGAAAGTACAAGGAAACTTCAGAAGGTGGATTGGCACTTACGGTGAA
>JBBDSB010000540.1:11750-22243 GCA_040905205.1 Cyclobacteriaceae bacterium | reverse complement strand
AGAGGTGACTGACTGGCAAAATATACTTCATCTAGAATCGAACTCAGGTTATTATCAAGCCTTTTGAGATTAGAGAAGGGAATGTAGGCAACTTTTTCATTGTTGCTCAGGAACCAGGTAAAGATTTAAGAAAGCAGCATGCTATTTAAATTTCGATTCCAGGGCAATTTAAGCGTGGAAAAAGAAATATTTTCCTTGATCAATCAGCGCTGCGGCAATTTTCCTTCTCAGTATCTTGGTATTGACAGCATCCATCTTGGTGTACCTTCTCAAACCCATCAGCAAGACTTTCTGCTCTTCCCCGGAAGTAAAAGAAAGGATCACCTCTTTTCCGGCAGTATGGATTTTTTCAGCCGCTTCATATAAATAAACCTGTGCTGCTGCTGATTGCACTTTTACCGTCTCCTCCCCCCTTTCCATGAGTAATTTTTCTGTGCGTAAAATACAAGATTCAGCGGCATATATTTCTATCATGATATCCGCCAGGTTCATCATGATCTCCTGCTCAGTCTCCAAACGCTCCCCAAGATCCTGAACGGCTTTGCCACCAATCATCAAAAACACCTTTTTTAAATTTTTTAAAACTTCCTTCTCCTTGGCAAAAGGCCGTGAAGAATCTGCTTGTTCAAAGTTGGGAACCTCCCTCAATTCCTCGCCAACTGTTTTGGCAGGACCCATTAGGTCCAATTCCCCTTTCATGACCCGCTTGATCAGCATGTCTACCATTAAGATTCGATTGATTTCGTTGGTTCCTTCATAAATGCGGGAAATCCTGGCATCCCGGTAAGCCCTTTCCATAGGCGCATCCGCAGAGTACCCCATCCCACCATAGATCTGTACGCCCTGGTCCACCACGTAATCCAAAACCTCTGAACCATGCACCTTAGCAATGGCACATTCAATGGCAAATTGTTCTACTCCCTTTAATTTTGCTTTGGAGGGCTCCATCCCCTCCCCTTCCAAAGCAGAAATGCGGTCCTCAATGTCCTGACCTGCCCGGTAACATAAGGATTCACAAGCATAGGTCTTAATGGCCATTTCTGCCAATTTGGCTTGGATGGCTCCAAATGTATTGATGGAAACCCCAAATTGCTTTCTTTCCGATGAATATCGAATAGCATCACCTAAAACGGTTCTGCAGCCCCCTAAAACCCCAGCACCCAATTTTACCCTACCTATATTTAAGATATTTACCGCAATTTTGAATCCGTTACCCCTCTCCGAAAGCAAGTTTTCTACCGGTACCTTACAATCATTAAAAAAAACCTGGCGGGTAGAAGATCCTTTTATTCCCATCTTTTTCTCTTCTTCATTCATGGTAATCCCACCAAAACTTTTTTCAACCAAAAAGGCTGAAAGGTTTTTGTCATTTTCAATTTTGGCAAAGACTATAAAAAAGTCCGCAAATCCCCCATTTGAGATCCACATCTTTTGTCCATTGATCAGGTAATGTTGGCCTTCATTCGTCAGTGTGGCTTTGGTTTTTCCACTATTGGCATCTGAGCCGGCATCGGGTTCTGTCAGACAATAACAGGCCGCCCAGGAGGCATTGGTCAGCTTTGGAAGGTATTTTTGTTTTTGTTCTTCCGTACCATAGTACAAAACCGGCAATGTACCTATACCAGTATGTGCTCCATAGGTGGTGGAAAACGAGCCGGCAGCACCTATAATATCAGCAATCAGCATGGAAGTATTGAAACTCATTCCCAGTCCTCCATATTCCTCAGGAACCGAAATGGCCAAAAGTCCTAATTCCCCCGCTTTCTTTAATATTTCCGGCACCAGGTCCGGATTTTTCATGCTGTCGATTTCTTCCCTTTTGGGCATAATTTCCCTATCCATAAAATCCTGACAGGCTTGAGCCATCATTTTTTGTTCTTCACTGAACTGCTCAGGAATAAACACTTCCTGTGCTTCCGTCACCCTGATGAGGTATTCCGCTCCGTTTATTGCTGATTTCGTTTCCATTATTTTTCTGGTAAATGGTTGATTGAATGTAAAGACAGGGACTTTGATTTAGTCCCTTTAGCGTTTTTAAGGCCTTTTTATAATAGCTCTATTACCCCGGCTACACCCTGTCCTCCCCCTACACAGGCAGTCACCAAACCGTATTTTCCCTGACTTTTTTTAAGTTCATTGATGATCTGAACGGTCAGTTTACCGCCAGTGCAGCCCAAAGGATGCCCAAGGGCTACTGCACCGCCATTTACGTTCACAATTTCCGGATTCATATCCAAAGACCGGATTACCGCCAAAGCTTGCGTAGCAAATGCCTCATTTAATTCAATCAGATCCATATCATTTAAAGTAAGTCCAGCTTGTTTTAATGCCTTGGGAACAGCATATTTGGGTCCAATACCCATAATCCGCGGTTCTACCCCGGCTACACTGTAAGCAACCAATTTCGCCATAGGTTCCAGGTTCAGTTCCTTCATCATTCTTTCAGACATCACCATTACAAAGGCCGCCCCATCGGAAGTTTGGGAAGAATTCCCAGCTGTCACTTGTCCTCCCTGCTTAAAAACCGGTTTAAGATTGGCCAATACCTCCATATTGGTTCCTTTTCGTGGACCTTCATCGGTATCCACGGTATGTTTTCTTATTTTCCTTTTATTGTCGGCATCCAGGTAGGTTTCCTCTACTTCTACAGGAACTATCTCCTCCTTAAAGCGTCCTTCTGCAATGGCTTTTAGTGCTTTATCATGGGAACTTACGGAGAATTGATCTGCATCTTCCCGGCTTACACTATATTCCTTGGCGAGCTCTTCAGCAGTGAGTCCCATGCTCAGGTAATAATCCGGAGTTTTGGAAGCGATGTTCCAGTTCAATGCGGTTTTATAGCCCATCATAGGAACCAGGGACATGGATTCGGTTCCTCCAGCTATAATACAGTCTGCCATGCCTGTTTTGATTTTTGCTGTCGCCAGGGCAATGGCTTCCAAACCAGACCCACAATACCTGTTGACAATAAATCCGGGGTTATCTTTTGCAAGGGCCAAAAGGGAAATCATCCTTCCCATCTGCATGCCCTGTTCCGCTTCCGGTATGGCATTCCCAACAATAAGGTCATCTACCATTTTATTTTCCACTCCCGGAGTATGGTCCATTAAGTATTTGATCACATCGGAGGCCAGGTCATCCGGCCTGTAAAACCGAAAGCCCCCTTTTTTAGCCTTTCCAACCGCTGATCTGTACCCATTAATAATATATGCTTCCATGATAATCTCTTTTTAAATTTTAATTTTTTCAAATAGCTACACGCCGGATTTTTTAACCAGGAAGAATAAATGATTTAACCCTACTTTCCATCCATTGTCCCCTTTCTTTTTTTGATAATTTCTAAGTCCATTTCCTTCAACCTTTTTCTAAAATCAAACCTTTTTTAGTTTCTCAACGGTTTTCCTTTAAACAAGATACTATGAATTCTTTCCAGGGTTTTCTTTTCTCCCGTAAGGCTGAGGAAGGCTTCCCTTTCTAAATCCAAAAGATAGCGTTCACTTACTTCTGTTGGTGCCGAGAGATCCCCACCACTCATTACCCAGGCCAGTTTTCTAGCGATTTTAGCATCGTGATCTGAGATATAGGAACCATACTGCATGCCGACAATACCCGCCTCAAATAAAGCCAAGGCCGTTTTACCCAATACCCGAATATCTTTTTGTTGAAGGGGCTGGGTGTAACCTGCATCGTAAAGTAAAAGAACCTTTTCTTTTGCTTCTGCCAGCTGCCTTTTCCTATTTAAGGTGATGGCATCCTTGCTTTCGAGGTAACCATAACTTTTGGCCTCTAAGGCAGAAGTGGAAACCTTAGCCATGGCAATATTCATAAAGGTATCCTGAAGACGATTCAGTTCTACATCCCCGGATTCTGATTTATTGGCAAAGCGTTTGGTCATTTCTTTGGTACCCCCACCAGCCGGAATCAAACCCACCCCTACTTCTACCAGGCCCATATATAGCTCAGCATGTGCCTGAATGGCATCAGCATGAAGAGACAATTCGCATCCCCCGCCCAAGGCCATATTATGAGGGGCCACCACCACCGGAACTGAAGAATACCTGGCCCTCATAATCGTATTTTGAAATTGGGCAATCATCAGGTTGATTTCATCGAAGTCCTGATCGCCTGCAAACATGTATAACATGGACAAATTAGCACCTGCTGAAAAATTTTGGCCCTCATTTCCAATAACAAGGCCTTTATGAGATTTTTCTGCCATACTGATGGCCGTGTTTATTCCTTCTACAACTTCCTGACCCAGGGAATTCATTTTCGTATGAAATTCCAGTCCGATTACATCATCACCCAAGTCATAGACCGTTGCGCCTTCATTGCCCCATATTTTTTTGTTTGCTGCTTGGAGTGTATCCAAAATAATAAATCCTTCCTCACCCGGTATTTCTTTATAGGTTTTAGTAGGAATATCATAATAATATTTCCTTCCATTTTGAACCTTATAAAAGGAATTAGTGCCCTCATCCAACATTTCATACACCCAATCCGCAGGCTTTTCTCCCATTGATTCCATCTTTCCGACGGTCTCTTTTACGCCCAAAATATCCCAATTTTCGAAAGGTCCGTATTCCCAAGCAAACCCGGCGCAGACCGCCTGGTCTATTCGAAAAAGCTCATCGGCAATTTCCGGTATCCTGAATGAACAATAACGAAACAGGTCATAAAACGATGCCCGGTAAAATTCTCCCGCCTTGTCATCAAAATTGACCAGAAATTTTATTCTTTCTTTCAGGGTGTCTATTCCTTTAGAAGCTTCCAGGGCTTTAAATTTAGGCTTTTCAACCGCCTTATATTCAAAAGTTTCAAAATCAATTTCCTTCAACTCCTTATTCCCATCTTTATGCCTTATCATGTGAAAAAAGCCCTTTCCACTCTTGTCACCATACCATTCATTCTCATTTAAAACCTGAACACTTTTAGGTAATTTAAATTTTTCCCTGGATTCATCGTGCTCCAAAACTTTATAAAGATTATTAGCCACATGAACCGTTGTATCTAAGCCTACCACATCCAATGTTCGGAAAGTCGCAGATTTAGCCCTACCTATGACCGTACCTGTCAATTTATCTACTTCTGACACACCAAGCCCCATTTTTTCAATCAAATGAATCCCTGATATAATAGCATAGACCCCAATTCGGTTGGCTATAAAGGCAGGAGTATCTTTACAATAAACGGTCTCCTTTCCCAGGAACCTATCCCCATAATCCATTAAAAAATCAATTAATTCCGGTTTGGTTTTTGGCCCCGGAATAATCTCCAAAAGATGGAGGTACCTGGGCGGGTTAAAGAAATGGGTGCCTGCGAAGCAGGCTTGAAAATCTTCAGACATTCCATCGCTCATCAAATGTATAGGAATGCCGGATGTATTGGAGGTAATCAAAGTTCCACGTTTTCTAAATTTCTCTACCTTTTTAAATAATCCCTGCTTAATCTCCAGATTCTCCACAATCACCTCAATCACCCAATCACAATCTTCAATTTTCGGTAAGTCGTCATCAAAATTACCTGTAACAATTCTTTCCACCAATGAAGCCTTATAAAGAGCGGCAGGTTTAGACTTTAAAGTGCTTTGAAGGGCTTCATTTACTATTCGATTCCTGACCTCTTTGTTGTCCAAGGTTAATCCTTTTTTGGATTCCGTCTCATTGGGAGTTTTAGGTAATATATCAAGTAACAATACCTGCACACCCACATTGGCAAAATGACAAGCTATCCTGGATCCCATAATTCCCGATCCCAAAACCGCAACTTTCTTAATATTTCTATTCATCTTTTTTTATTTTGTCTTTATTGCAAGAAGTAATTCCATGGCGACAAATTTCAATTTAAGCCTTCTTGCAATTGGTTTATGATACGATTGATTTTTTTAAAGGAAGAAAAAAAACATTCCAGCTCAGTTTTGTTCAATTCGGATTTTACCCTTTCATTGAAAGCGTTGATGGTCTGAACAGATTTGGTTTTCTTTTCCTTTCCATTTTCGGTTAAAAATACTCTTACAGACCGCTTGTCTATTTCATCAGATTTTTTAAAGATCAGGCCTTTTCTTTCCATACTTTTTAATATTCTGGTTAAGCTCCTGGATTCCAAACCCATCATAGGGGCAATTTTTGTTGCAGGCGTTCCTTCTTTTGAATTGATATTGATTAATACAAAACCCATAGAAGTTGTAATGCCTTCAAGTATGGCTTTTTGATTATACATTCTTGAAATGGAATGCCAACAGGTTTTAATTTGGAAATCAAAAGTATCTTCCTTTTTCATGCGTATTTTTAAGCCAATTAATCAGGTTAAATTTACTAAAAATAATTATGCATGCATAATAAAATTGAACAAAAATTTATTTATGCACACTCTAATTATTATTGTTTGATTATTAAAAAGAAAAATTATGGTTATTATTAAGGAGTGGATATGTTGGTGAAAGGTTTCATTAAGTTTTATTCACTTTTTATGTTTACTTAAGAACCTGAATATCCACTTCTTTTCCACATTGAATAATTAATCAACAGGTTAATAAAGAGTAGGATAGTAAAAATTACTGTCTTCAGGTTGATAAACTCGATAAATGAAATGTTCTTAATGGTTTGTGTTTGTAAGTGTTAATCTGGGTGGATAAATGCTTACTTATCATCATTGAAATGGAAAGACATTATTCAAGGGTTTTAAAACCCGTTTGGTGCCTAGCTATCCACAATTTATTTTTTGTTTTCCACAACTTAATTGGAAATAAATATGGGGTAATTATGGCTATGCCCATTCAAGGTAATTGGACCGATAAATCTTCCATGTTAATGTCCATAATTTCTCTTGGTAAGCCTTCTATAATTAATTTATCTGTTTTTTCGGGCACTTTTTGAATTCCCGACTCTGGTCTGGTCATGATAAGAATATCATTTAGGGTCCATCCACCTCTCAAAATAAATTCACTGGATTGGGTTTCCGTGTCGTAAAAATAGTAAATTGGTTCTGGTTGTATTTTTTCAAAAAGGTTTCCCGGATCCCATTTTTTGTTTTTATTTCTGTCTACAATGACTCTTATTTTATAATCTGAGGCTTCGATGTTTGTAAACTCAAATTTATTTGTTTCGTTTAAATATTTTTCCTGGATGATCTTTTCGTTTTTATCCAATAATTGAATGATAAAAGGGCGCTCATCGGTATCAATTATTCCGCTTATACCGTCTGCAAGGTTTTCTGAGTTTAACTTGGTGTAATTGGCTTCTACCTGTGATTCATTCCATAGTTCTTCAATATCCTGGAAAGTTGAATCCTTACCAATTAAGGTAAATGTATTATTTGGAATTGAATCAGGTAGGTTAAGGGAAATTAAAAGTTTTATGTTCTTAGTACTGTCTTCAAATTTTAAATTCGAATTATTTATTGGTATTATTCCTGCGGAATCATAACTAATATATAATGAATCAAAGTTTATATTATATATTGGTTTGTTGAATGTTAATTCTGCAGTTATTTGATAAATGAAATTTTCTCCACTGTTGGTGCTTATTTCTAATTTTTCTTTTGTTCTCTCGCTGGTTTCGAAATGGGCCATCAAAGTGGTATCTACTTTAAATCCGACAGAGTCCATTAAGGAAACCTGAATTTCTGTACTGTCGTTTTCCATTACCTTATGGTAGATGCGGATCGTCTTATCAGAAATTCTATGGAACATGGTTTTGTTGATATCGGGATGATCGATTTTGTATTCTGTGACCGGTTTGCTCAAAATTATATCAAAATTTGATCCACTAGGTGCTGATCTATTGATTTTCAATTCAGTTAAATCAGCTCTAAAAAGATTGATTTGTACATTGGAAATGTTTTTATTTATATTTAGGGGTTCTGATAGAAAACCATAGGCTTCACTTCTGAATTCTGCCTTCAGGGAGTTGTTTACGTCATGCCAGGCATAGACTTTAAATGTTCCTGACTTAATATTGGTAATTTCAAAACTACCTGACGAATCAACTTGAGAAATGTAATAGGGAGCATCAGAAAATATATCCAGGGTGTCATTGTCATTGTATAAACCAACCAATATATCTTCATATTCTTGATTGTTTTTTTGAAAAACGTAATCTACTTTTCCTTTTAAACGCAAACTGTCTATGGTATTTCCTGTTGAAAAAACCAATTTAAGTCTTTCTACCGGATTGCTTTCTGTTATATCCTGTACGCTTTTTTGGAAGTTAAAAACATAGGTGGTGCTATCTTCCAGCTCCTGGTTCAATTTGATATTCACCCTATCCTTTATGGCTAAAAACTCGACTTTGTCGGTTTCTATTTTTGGCGTTATGATTATTTGATTATTGGGATTTTCTAATTTTATAAATTCATCAAAAGTTAGATTAATCTCTGAGGGATTTGAATTTAAGGCTTGATCTTTGGGATCAGATCCCAATAGAATGGGAGGCTTTTCGTCCTTTGGTCCGCCCATAGGGGAACTTTGTTTGGCGCAAGCACCCATTATTATAACCAAGAGGGAAAGGCATAAAAGTGAATTCCAATTTTTCATTTTTTCTTTAGAATAAATAATAAGCTGGAAAAATTGTTGTCATTTTCTTTTGCCTGTTTATTGGATCTATATCCTTGTATAGTGGAGGTTAATAAGGAAGCGTTTGTATTTCTGTATTTGTTGGATAACATGGTGATATAATAACTATCGAAAACCATTGGTTTAATGTCAATTATCCTACAATCAAATTTATTTGCCAAATAACCCATTACTGGTTGGTTAAAGTGGTAGAGATGTCTAGGAATATCCAACGATGCCCAGTATTCTTTAAAATCTTGTGCATCTTTGGAATTTCGATTGGGGATGGCAATGAACAATGTTCCCCGTTTTTTAAGATGATTGAGTAATTTGGATAAAGTTTTGTTTAGGTCATGAATGTGTTCAAGTACATGAAATAGGGTGATGGCATCGAATTTTTTATGGTTGTCCAAGTCAATTAGACCATTTAAGAGTTTAACCTGGTTTTTTGTTTTTGCTAATTTTGCTGCATAAATATCTGGTTCTATCCCATAGGTATCCCAACCATTTTTATGTGCAGCTTTTAAAAAATGACCTGTTCCACAGCCAAAATCCAATAATCTTCCTTTTTTATTAACTTTTTCATTTAACCATTTAATTTTTTGTTTGATGGTAAAATTTCTAATGATTTTATAAATAATGTTAATAATGTTATTCGCCTTGTTTTGATGGGAGATATAATTGGCTGATTGGTAGTATCTATTTATATTGTCTTTATCTGGTCTTGGATTGGTAAACCATAATTTACAATTGCTGCATTCACATATAATAAAGGATTCCTTGCTTACTACATGATCTTTTACCACCAATTTATTGTCAAACCCCATGCTTTTGCACAAAGGGCATTTTCTTAATTTCTCGTACATTATCTACCCAGGTAAACAGTAAGTATGGAAATGTCTGCTGGTGTTACACCGCTGATCCTTGAAGCCTGGCCTAAGGTTTCTGGCTTAATTTTGATAAGTTTTTGTCTGCTTTCTGTGGATATGGCTTTCATGGCAGTATAATCCAGATCAACTGGTATTTTTAAATATTCCAAATGGTTAATTTTTTCCACCATTAATTTTTCCTTATCAATGTAACTTTGGTATTTTATCTGTATTTCAGCTTGTTCTGTTTCTTCTTTGGAATAAGGAAATAGTAATTTTTCAAAGTCAGTGTCCATTTTAACAATATCATTTAATCCCAAATGTGGTCTTTTAAGTAATTTTGAAACTGCAATTTTTTCTTTTATCAGTGCGGTTTCCATTTTTTCTAATCCGGCATTAATGGTTTCCGGTTCTAATTTATATTGATTTAAATTTTTGATCAATTTTTGAATATTGTCCCTTTTATTAGTCATTTGAGCGAATTGATTTTCTGTTGCCAGTCCTTCCTGAAAACCTTTTTCTGTTAATCTAATGTCTGCATTGTCTTGTCTTAAAAGTAGGCGGAATTCTGCCCTAGAGGTAAACATTCTGTAAGGTTCCTCTGTTCCTTTGTTAATCAAGTCATCTATTAAAACCCCGATATATGCATCTTCCCTTCCCAAAACAAAAGGGTCCTTTTCCTTTACATTGTTGTGGGCGTTTATTCCCGCCATGATCCCCTGGCAAGCGGCTTCCTCGTAACCGGTTGTCCCGTTTATTTGTCCGGCAAAGAAAAGATTCTTAATCAATTTAGTTTCTAGGGTTGATTTTAATTGTGTAGGTGGGAAATAGTCGTATTCAATGGCATATCCTGGTCTGAACATTTTTGCTGACTCGAATCCGGGTATTTTTCTAATGGCTTTGTATTGCACGTCTTCTGGAAGAGAAGTAGAAAAACCATTGACATAAATTTCTACTGTATTCCATCCTTCCGGTTCCACAAAAATTTGATGTCTTTGCCTTTCTGAAAACCGATTGATTTTGTCTTCAATGGAAGGACAGTACCTGGGACCTAATCCTTTGATTCTCCCATT
>JBBDSB010000540.1:0-11650 GCA_040905205.1 Cyclobacteriaceae bacterium | reverse complement strand
GCAGGGCCTTTAGAACGGTTGAGCATTCGGAATTGAATCATGGAGCGATCTGAAATGATACCGGATTTTCCTCCCAATGCATCAATTTCTCTTATAATTTGGCCTTTAGCCACACCTCCCATTGCCGGATTGCAGGACATCTGTGCAATGGTATTCATATTCATTGTACACAATAGCACTTTTGAACCCATTTTTGCTGCTGCATGGGCTGCTTCGCAACCTGCATGCCCGGCTCCTACTACAATGACATCGTACTGTGGAAACATAATTTTGTTTTATAAGTGTTCCACGTGGAACACTTTGTTGTCTTTATTTATTCATCTTTGACTGTTCCACGTGGAACACTTGCCTGATTTAAGATTGTTTTTAATTTGTTTAATGCCAGGTTTTCCTGTTTTCTCATTTCTATCTTGTCTTTTTTGGATTTATCCCTAAACCCACATAAATGTAATAATCCGTGGCTGATTACCCTAAACAGCTCTTCTTCAAAGGAAGTTTCCCATTCTCCTGCATTTTCTTTAATTCTTTCAATGCTAATGTAAATATCCCCTTCTACCCATCCAGCTTTATCTGATTGATCAAAAGTGAGGATATCTGTATAGGTATGGTGGTTGAGGTATTGGATATTGATTTGTGATAAATATTTGTCGGTACAGAAAATAAAGTTGAGTTCCCCCAATTTATAATTATGATCCATGGCCAATTCCTTAAGCCAAAACCTGACTTTTCTTTTATGACTTAATTTAAGGGTTGTATCCTCCTCAAAGAAATGAACAGCCATTTTAATTCATATAAAAAGTGAGTGTGATTTTACTTCCTTTGTTTTCAAAGTCAATTTCATCGCAGAGATGTCTCATTATGAACACACCCCTACCTCCTGATTTTTCTAAATTTTCCGGGGACGTAGGATCATTTAAATGATGGTGGTCATAGCCTTCTCCCTGATCTTCTATGATGAACTTGATTTGATTATCCAAAAATCTTAATTCCAACTTAACCTTCTTCTTTCCGTTTTGCATGTTGCCATGTATGATGGCATTACTGACACACTCAGTCACTGATATCATGATGTTGCCGTAAATATCATCATTGATATGAAATTTTTCTTTGGCATTATCAATGAAACTTTCAATGATAGTTATATTTTCAATTAAAGATGGTATGGTAATTTTAATTGATTTCATTGATTATGTTGTCTTAAATCATGATTGTTTTCAATTTCTAAAAGTATCGGACAATGGTCAGAATGCAAGGCATTCTGGAGTATGTCCGCCTTTTTTATTCTTTGACTTACATTTGGAGTTGTCATGTGGTAATCAATTCTCCAACCTTTATTATTGGCTCTTGCATTGGCTCGATAACTCCACCAGGTGTATTGATGAGGGGCATCACTTTTTAATCGAAAGCTGTCATCAAATCCTGAAGCTGTAAATTTGTCCATCCATGCCCTTTCTTCTGGTAAAAAGCCAGAGCTGTTTTTATTGGCTACAGGATTATGAATGTCTATGGGCTTATGGCAAATGTTGTAGTCACCACTAATGATCAGGTTGGGGTGAGTTCTTTTTAAATCCTGAGTGAAACCAAATATGTCATCAAGAAAATTGTATTTAAATTCCTGGCGGATTCCTCCGGTAGTTCCGGAGGGAAAATAAGCACATAAAAATGAAAAATCTTTATAATCCGCCCTTAATAATCTCCCTTCATCATCGTATTTTGAGACGTCCATTCCATAAATGATATTCTCAGGTTTTAATTTAGAGAGTATGGCCACGCCACTGTATCCTTTTTTAACAGCGGGATGCCAATAAACATGATATCCTAAATCATGAAATACCTGAATTTCAAATTGATTCTCCACGCACTTAACCTCCTGTAAACCAATGATATCTGGGTTTAATTCCTGCAACCAAGGAATGAATCCCTTTTTAATCGCTGCCCTAATTCCATTTACATTATATGAAACCAATTTCATTGGATATCAATTTCAAATTCCTCTTCAAAATATTCTAAGATATGCAGTTTCAACATTTTTTCCTGGTCCATGGTGTTCAAATGTGGTAATGTTTTGCTTAATTTCCAATGAGGCCAGCCATCCTGGTCAAGGAAATCCAGTTCATAAAATCCGGATAAACTTAAAACTTTACAGGTCGCTATATGCATTAAATCCTGCTTTTCCTCTTTAGAAAAATGTTTGGCACCTTTTCCCAATTCCTGCACACCGACAATAAACAATACGGCATTGAGGTCAGATGGTTTTTTGCCTAATAGATCAGCCAATCCCACCAATAATTTATTCCATCTTTTTTCAAGATCTAAATCTTTTTTAAACATAGCATTAAAATAATATTTTTGTTGGCAGAATCAATGCGATTTGAATATGAGTCCCTCGCTTGTGTCAAAATATTTTATTGCTTAAATTAACACAGTTTTGCAACAGGCAAATATAACAGGTTATTTGACCTTAGAATATAAACAACCCATTTTCCGTATGCGTTTCACTTTATGGCAGGATTTTTTATCATTGGTATTTCCGGTAACCTGCTGTGTATGCCGAAGAAGCCTGTTTTCTTTTGAAAATCAATTGTGCAAGATATGTATTGCCCAACTTCCCCTCACCTCATACCATTTGATTCCTTATGAAAATGATTTAAAAGTAAAGTTATTGGGCTTGGCTCCTTTTAACCGGGGTATGGCATTTTTAAGATTTTCAAAAAGAGGGATGAGTCAACGTATTTTACATCAACTAAAATACAAAAATAAACCGGGATTGGGTATTGTTTTAGGTCAAATATATGGTCAACTGCTTTTAGAAAACGGCTTTACGGATATTTGGGATTTGGTAGTACCCGTACCCTTACACCAGGCAAAATTGAGGAAAAGAGGCTATAATCAAAGCGAACAGTTTGCCATAGGTCTTTCCCAAACCCTCAATTTCCCTAAAATAAATCTTTTGATTAGAACCATCAATACGCCCACCCAAACCAAAAAATCCCGCATTCAACGATGGGAAAATGTAGCCGATGTTTTTCAAGTGGATGGACAACAGCCTCAAATAAAAGGAAAAAGGATTCTACTGGTGGATGATGTCATGACCACTGGAGCTACCTTGGCAGCCTGCGCCATTATTTTGAATCAACACCAGCCCTTATATATAGATATGGCTGTAATTGCAGCAGGTAAGTAAACTACCCGTAAATCTCATTTAGTATTCCGGCCAGCCTCAAACCCCCAGCCAGTAAGCGCTCTTCCATTACAGGAAAAGTTTTGTATCCATACTCATAAAATAGCCGCTTATTTTTAGGTAAATTATATACCAAAGGCCTGAGTAAAACTGCTTCTTCAAGCCATTCTTCCATTCCAACACGTTGATACTTATTAAGGGTTTCCTTTTCCGCCCGGAGGTTTAGATGTCTGGCCAATTCCGTAAAACTTAATTTTTTACCATCGATTACCTTACTGTCCCATACCGTATGGAGGTTGGTGTTTTCATTAAAGTAAGTAACTTTTACATCATTTCCCCCCCGGTCAGTTCCCGTTCCTACATGTAATGGCTGGTGGAGGTCTCCAACCAAATGAACCAACATTTTGAGGTATTCCTGTTCCTGCTCAACGCTTAATTTTCCGGTTTTTAAGGCTTCTATGATCATGTCGGTCTTTTCAAAGGCATCCCCCCCTTCTTCTTGAATTTCCGGATCGTATCCTTTACCTTCTTCTACTGTCAGGTAATGCCAGGTATTCAAGTGATTATAAGAAGGATCCGATTTAATTTCATCCATCCATGTAGATACCATGGCCAGTGATTCAGAACCCAATATTGACTCAATTCTTTTTTGAGCTTTTCTATTCAGGTGCCATTCAGCAATCTGGCCGACTACCCTATGGCCAATTTGCCCCCAACTAAATCCAGGTAAATACAGAAAATGGGAACATAATATAAAAAACACCAATTTTTTCAAGCTATTTATTTTTGAGTTCCTCAATGGCAAGCCAGGCCATTAAACCTGTACTTAAGCCCAAAGCTTCTTCATCTATGTCAAAAGTTGGGGTGTGGACGCCAGATGTGATGCCCTTTTCTTCATTCCTCGTTCCTAAACGGTAAAAACAACCGTCTATTTCCTGTGTATAGTAAGAAAAATCCTCGGATGCCATCCAAATATCCAAATCCAAAACATTTTCTTCTCCTAGATAGGCTTTTGCAGCATTAATGGCTCTTTCTGTTAAGGCCGGATCATTTTTAAGAAATGGATAACCTTTGCGAACCTCAAAATCAACGGATCCTCCCATTCCTTCCGCAATTCCTTTTGCCATTTTAACCATTAAAACCCGGGCTTGTTTTCTCCAGGCTTCGTCCAAAGTCCGGAAGGTCCCCTCAATAAAGACCTCATTGGGTATGACATTGGTAGCACCGTTCGCAACGATCTTACCAAACGATAAAACCGAAGGAATTTTGGGATTGGCATTTCTGCTGACAATTTGCTGTAGAGCAACCAGGATATGGGAAGAAATCAAAACAGGGTCTACCAAGGTTTCCGGCATGGCCCCATGCCCACCTTTACCTTTTACGGTAAGGTACAGCTCATCAGCACTTGCCATATACATTCCCTTACGGAATCCCACTTTCCCCGCAGGGATTAGTGGCATGACATGTTGGCCCAGTATGGCACTCGGCCTGGGATTTACCAAAGCCTTGTCCTTAATCATCATGGAGGCTCCTCCCGGAACTTTTTCTTCTCCTGGCTGGAAAATAAGTTTTACAGTGCCTTCAAATTCACCTTTGACCTCCTGCAAAATCTTTGAGGTACCCAATAGAGAGGAAGTATGGACGTCATGCCCGCAGGCATGCATCACACCCGGATTTTGGGATTTATAATCCACTTTGTTTTTTTCAAGGATAGGAAGGGCATCCATATCTGCCCTAAGAGCGATGATTCTGCTTTTGGGGTTTTTCCCTTCAATCAACGCTACCAGACCAGTTTCAGCCTTTCTTTCTATGTGTTCAATTCCAAATGAACGGAGTTTTTCTTCTACAAAAGCTACCGTATTGACTTCATGGAAAGAGAGTTCAGGATGGGCATGAAGGTGTCTTCTGTTTTCAATAGTGGTCTTTTTTTGTTGGACCGCCAACGTTTTGATTTTATCTAGCAGCATCACCAATATTTTCTTCTTGCTTTTTTTCTTCTTTTGATTTTAAAATTTTATCAGGAACGATCCTTGCTGAAGGAAAGTGTTCTATGACCTTTTCATACATGGCCAAAGCCTCAATTCTATTGATGAATTTTCCTACTTTTACCAGGTACCTTGGTTGTACATATTCCATATTTGTCTGAATTTCAGGAAACTCAGAATAAATATCGTTTCTGGTTTCAAAGGCAAGTTCTCTATCCACACCACTGTAAATCAAAATGGTGAAGCCATTAAAAAATTGATTCCGATGGTTTTCCTCACCGGTTCTCTGAAGTGCTTTGGCCAATTCCTGGTCCACTGGAGCTACCTCCTTGGCATTTTCTTCCGGAAGTGTGGGATCAGGCAATTCCTCGAACCTTATCCTGGTATCAGAAAGATCCTCTGAATAGTTGCTGTACAGTTCTGCACTTCCTCCACTTTTTCGGATATTGATCACACCACAGCTGGTAAAAAGGAGCAATAATAGGGGCCAAAGTCTGATTTTATTATACATTTTTTATGGATTTTTAATTTTCAATGATCACACACCTGGAATCGCTGAGGTCCTGCTCTACACTTTTGTATTTGACATCTTTTTTAACTTTACCATCTACATACTTCACAGTCACCTTATCATTTCTTCCATAAGTTTTTTCAGACTTTCTTGGCATTACCGCTTCTCTGCTTGCCCCACGGCTGTTGGCTATTGCGGCCCTTTGACCTGCCTGGTTTCCCAGACTGTTTCCCACTTCTTCTTTGGATGCGGTAACTCGGGGTTCCTGTTGCTTTTGTGTTTGGGCTGCGCTGACTTTTTCCGGATCTTGTTTGGGGAGGTCTGATTTTGAGATAAAAGAAATTATGTCATCATTGAGTTTCCCCAAAAAGCGCTTGAACATTTCAAATGCCTCAAATTTGTAAATTAAAAGCGGATCTTTTTGTTCGTAAACCGCATTTTGTACGGATTGCTTCAAGTCATCCATGTCCCGAAGATGTTCTTTCCAATTTTGATCAATGATGGCGAGGGTAACGGTTTTCTCTATGGCCCTGATCAGGTCCCGACCTTCATTTTGAATCGTGGATTCCAGGTTGATCACGACACCTATTTGTTTGATTCCATCCGAAATGGGAACCATGATTTCTTTAACGGTGGCACCTCTTTTTTGGTGAACGTCTTTTAAAATAGGCATGGCCTTTCTCAAAATACCCTGGTTCTTTTCATTGTATTTTTGGTAGGCAGCATTGAAAAGCGCCCTGGTGAGGGTTGGCGCATCCTTTTCCTTAAAATCTTCAGGGGCAATAGGGTAATCAATGCCTAGAGAGCTGAAAATATTCATTCTCAGGTTTTCTAAATCCTCGGTGGATTTGCCCATTTCGATGATGTCCTCTGAAACATCGAACATGATGTTTAAAATGTCCAATTCCAATCGATCACCGATAAGGGCATTTTTTCTTCTTCTGTAAACAACCTCTCTTTGGCTGTTCATGACATCATCGTACTCGAGGAGTCTTTTCCTTACCCCAAAATTGTTTTCCTCTACTTTCCTTTGGGCCCTTTCAATGGATTTGGAGATCATGGAATGTTGGATTACTTCCCCTTCTTCCAAACCCATCCGGTCCATCAGTTTGGCTATTCTTTCGGAGCCGAAAAGGCGCATCAGGTTATCTTCTAATGAGACAAAAAACTGGGTGGAACCAGGGTCACCCTGTCGGCCGGATCTACCCCTAAGTTGTCTGTCCACCCTTCTGGATTCATGTCTTTCAGTACCTACAATGGCCAAACCTCCAGCTTGTTTTGATTCCGGAGTGAGTTTGATATCCGTACCCCTACCAGCCATGTTGGTAGCGATGGTCACTGTTTTTGGTTTACCGGCCTCTGCTACGACATCAGCTTCACGCGCATGCTGCTTGGCGTTTAAGACCTGGTGTTTGATTTTCCTTATGGTCAGCATTCTACTGAGCAACTCGGAAATTTCTACTGATGTGGTACCCACCAAAACAGGTCGGTTGGCATCCGTGAGTTCATTGATTTCTTCAACCACGGCGTTGAACTTTTCTCTTACCGTTTTATAAACCTTATCTTCCCTATCTTTCCGTTGAATAGGCTTGTTGGTGGGAATTACCACAACATCCAATTTATAAATTTGCCAGAATTCCCCTGCTTCTGTTTCTGCAGTTCCAGTCATCCCCGAAAGTTTGTGGTACATCCTGAAATAATTCTGTAAAGTTATCGTGGCATAAGTTTGCGTAGCATCTTCTACTTTTACATTTTCTTTGGCTTCAATAGCTTGATGCAACCCATCTGAATAGCGGCGTCCTTCCATTACCCTCCCGGTCTGCTCATCCACTATTTTTACTTTCCCATCTACCAGAATATATTCCGTGTCACGCTCAAACATGCAATAGGCCTTAAGAAGTTGGTTAACCGTATGAATTCTTTGGGCTTTTATACCATAATCTTTAATGATTTCCTCTTTGCGGATGAGTTTTTCGGTATCATCGATCGATTCGTCCTTTTCAAGGTCAGCTATTTCCATTCCGATGTCAGGCATGATGAAGAAAGCGTTGTCTTCATTTTTTTTGGTGATGACTTCTATGCCGTTGTCAGTGAGGTCCACACTATTGGTTTTTTCATCAATGGTAAACAAAAGCGGCTCATCTGCCTCAGGCATCATTTTTTTGTTGTCCTGCATGTAAAAGTTTTCCGTTTTTTGAAGGATAACTCTTATGCCAGGTTCAGACAAATACTTGATAAGTGGTTTGTATTTCGGCAATCCCCGAAAAGCACGAAAAAGGGATAATCCGCCCTCTTTTTCTTTCCCCTCCTTAATTAGCCGTTTGGCTTCAGTCAAAAAATTCTGAACTAACTTACGCTGTTCGTCCACCAAAGTTGAAACCCGGGGTTTCATGTCATAAAATTCATGTTCATCCCCCCGGGGAATGGGTCCGGAAATGATCAGGGGGGTTCGGGCATCATCAATTAATACGGAATCCACTTCATCAATCATGGCAAAGTGGTGTTTACCCTGCACCAGATCTTTGGCTTCCCGGGCCATATTGTCCCTTAGGTAATCGAAACCGAATTCGTTATTTGTGCCGTAGACAATATCGCATTGATAGGCTTTTCTTCTTCCCGGGGAATTCGGGGGATATTTATCGATGCAGTCCACCTTTAAACCATGAAATTCGAAGAGTGGAGCATTCCATTCTGAATCCCTTTTTGCCAGGTAATCATTTACGGTGACGATGTGAACACCTCTGCCAGCTAAGGCATTTAGATAGGCCGGTAAGGTGGATACCAGCGTTTTACCTTCACCGGTGGCCATTTCAGCAATATTTCCTCGATGAAGGGAAACACCTCCCAAAAGCTGTACGTCATAATGCAACATGTCCCAGGTTACTTCGCTGCCCGCAGCCATCCATTTATTGTGCCAGGTTGCCATTTCACCATCAATTTCAATATAGGATTTGTCCACAGCCATGGACTTATCTTCTAAAGAGGCCTTCACCTTTAATTGATGGTTTTCTTTGAATCGTTTTGCGGTCTCTTTAACAACCGCAAATGCCCTGGGTAACACTTTCTCCAAGGTTTTCTCTAATGCCTCATTCCTTTCCTTTTCAACTTTGTCAATCTCATTGAACAATGCATCTTTCTCCTGGACCTGGTCTGGATTTAATTGATCGATTTCCACTTTCAATTGTTGAATTTTATCGTCAAAGACCTTTAAGTCCCCATCAATCAGTTTTCTGATTTCAAGGGTTTGCCCTCTTAAATCGTCATCGGATAAGGTGGATAACTTATCATATTCTTCGTTGATGGCTGATACCATGGGACTCAGTGACTTAATATCCCTATCGGATTTTGTCCCAAAAATCTTTGCCAATCCTTTTGCTATAACCTCTATCATAAATTGCTTTTACTTTACTCGGCGTTAAATTTTTAAACGGATAATTTCATCGGATTGGTTTCCAATGAATCTACCCCAATGTTGCCTGCGTAAACCTGTTTTGTCGGTCCAGCCAGGATAATATGGTGAAAACCTCCGGTCTCATCCTTTTGAAACCGTACTTCCAGACTTCCTCCAAGAGATGAAATTTTTACCGATTCGATGTTTTGAATTAACCCTTGAACCAAGGCACAGGCGGTTACCCCGGTTCCACAGGATAAAGTTTCATCTTCAACCCCTCTTTCATAAGTCCTCACCTGAATGTGATCTTTGGCCAATGATTTGACGAAATTTACATTGGTTCCATTTGGATACCTACTTTTTTGATTTCGAATAGACCGGCCCTCTTCAACCACCTCATAATCGTTCAGATCTTCAACAAATTTTACATGATGGGGTGAACCGGTATCGACATAAAAATCCTTTTCCACTTTTATGACCTCCTTGACGGGACTCATTTCAAGTTCAACCCAATCCCCTGTAATTTTTGCTTTGTGTGGTCCATCTATGGCAAAAAATCCGGTATGACTGGAGATAATTCCCAAGAAAGAGGAAAATGCCACGGCGCAACGCGCGCCATTGCCACACATGCTCTGCGAACCGTCAGCATTGAAGTAGCACATTTCAAAATCATACCCATATTTATTCCTGATTAGAATTAATCCATCCGCACCGACACCAAATTTTCGGTCACAGAGATTTTGGATAAGTGCCAGGTTCGCTGTTTCAAACACTTCCGATCGGTCATCGATCATGATGAAATCATTGCCCGTCCCCTGATATTTATAAAACCTGATACCCATGTAATTCATCTATTTTAGCCTTCCTTGGTCTATTGTTAAGTGGATGCTTGTTTGCCCGGTTTTTTCATTCAATTTGCATTCAACAAAATACAAAAACCCAACCAATTCCCGAATAGATTACAAAAATAATCAACTTGAACGAATATATGGTCTAATTGGCAATTTAGTCAAGGGATATGTTCCCTGCCATTAAATGTCTTTTTTTTAACAAAAATTATCTTTCATCTAATTTTGAGGTAAATAGGGAAAAAATGTATGGTTTTCGGTTTTAAAATAACCGAAAATGTTAGAATGCAAATTAAAACCAGCAGAAATAATGAATAAACAAAGCTTGAATTTATATTCGGTAATTCCCACCATGACTTTTTGGCATGGATAATCCTTTTTGATGCCTAACAAAGAAAATCCAATGCCCCTAAAAATAAGCAATGATGAAGGTTCTCCCTTATTTCGGGCCACCATTGAGGCAACAGAAGAAGCCATTATCAATGCCCTTTTTGCAGCCGAAGACATGCAGGGTAAAAACGGGCACTCGGTCCTGGCTCTCCCCAAAAGTACTGTTTCAGAATGGTTTACACCATGAAATTTTACAGAATTTATAACAATTTAAAGCCTGACTGAAAAAGGATTTATTTTCACGAGTGAATCTACAAATCAACTAAAATTTGTATAATTGATGGGTAAATGATATAGGGGTGAAAATTGATTTATCAAATACCAAGAAGCTGCTTTTTCCAAAAGTCTTTATAGGGTGGGTCCTATATTTGGTGTTTTTATTGAATAGCTATGGCCAGGTCCTAAAACCATTTGAGCAAAGGGCAGCGAACAATTCCCCGACAGCTTCTCTATACCAAATTAAAGGTGACTTTACCATGATTGGTAATTTGGATGTATCATTTGGTGCTTTATTGACGGGAGAAAGGTTTTGGTTGGGAGGAAGTGCTTATTATCTTACCCAACCCCATTTAAGTTTTTATACCGACCGGATTGGGGGAAGGCTCCCGATTAAATATAATTTCCATGGTGGATTTGTCATTTCAATAAATCAGGATAAGGGACCATTTTCCGATAAAACAACAGGGGCCTTTCCAACAACTTGATATCAGTGGCCAGGTTCTATATGAAAAGCTTTTAATCGGTGCCGGATTTAGGGGAATTCCAGGGCAGGCTGATTTACCCAACAGGGATTCGGTGATTGTTCTACTTGGCTTTGTCACCAATGAGGGTTTGAGGGTCGGCTATAGCTTTGACTACATGGTTTCCAGGTTGGGAATGGTCACGGACGGCGCACATGAAATTTTCCTCAGGTATCAATTTTTTAAGGGTTTGCCCCAATCAAGAAGCCAGAAAAGCCGAATATTAAAATGCTTCCAATACATGATGTAATTTGTAAAAGTTACAGGAAAAGAGTGGAGTGCATAAAAATTTCGTTATTTTTGTCGCTTCTTAGCAAAGAATATTCAAAATTTGAAGTTCTCGATATATTGAAAAATGGAAATTTTGTTATATACCTGAGATAGGGTTAAGATCGTCTTAAAAAACCGACTAAATCGTCAAGCGAACCTTTTTTGGTAGGTGGAGTTGGGAAAGGGTGTGGCAGTCCCGTCTGGCTAGGGATTCCCACGGCTTTTTCCGCTAAAAACCCTCTCTAAGCCTCGGAATGACGGTTTTTTCCTGAAATTACGTCGAACTCAGTTCATCAATGAGCGGTGCTCCTATTAGCTATTTTGATAACAAATG
>JBBDSB010000539.1:14680-22292 GCA_040905205.1 Cyclobacteriaceae bacterium | reverse complement strand
CATCAAATCAAATCATCCTACACCGCCAAACCCCCGTCTTCCCATCCATCACCGTACCCATTATCAGAAATTCATCCCCCCCATCCTTTAACCGGAATTTCTTCTTAAAGGCTTCTGCCTTTAGGGGATGATTGCGGGAAATTACGTGGACTTTGCCCTCGGGATACCGCTTTTTCAGCGCCTTTTTGTCCAGCTTGATTTCCTCCAATACTTCAAAAACCCGTCCCGGAACTGCCTGCGGAAGTTGGTCAGAAGTATACATATGGGTGTGGGGATGCAATTTGGCCAATCCCTGTTTGACCGCAAAACTTTTAAATCCCCCGGCTTTCAATATACTGGCATAGGGGATGACCAGGTATTTTTGGGGAAAGGAAAATGCAGGAACCGCCGAAGCCTCCTCTTCGGGAGAAAAGGTAAAAGAAACTTGCCCCTGCTCCCTGATTTCTACTGCCACAATTTTCAGGGGCTGATTCGAACCATTGTATAAAAGCAACAACTCCCGGACCTCATTTTTTACACTTAGCACATGTATATCTGAGAGCCCGGGCAGTTCCCGTCCGGCCATGCTGATGTCCAGCATGGGGGAAGCTTTAACCAATATTTTGTCGGATTTATTTTTAAGTAAGCCCCAATTTTCCACAATATCAGGTTCCAGATCCTGCAGCCTGTACAGCTTTTGGTTGCCTTTTCCCCTTCTGGCAGGATCCACATAGAGCAGGTCAAATTTTTCCGTGCTTTGCTGCAAAAAGGCGATGGCATCTTGGTGAACAATTTGTAGTTGTTGGTCCTTCAAAAGTTGGGGAAGGTTGTGCCTGGCCAATTTCACCAGCTCCTCCAGCTGCTCTATATAGGTCACCTGCTCAAATTTTTCACCCATATAAAAAGTATCCACGCCAAAGCCGCCCGTCAAGTCCACCATGGTTTTTCCCTGTACCAAACTGCTTTTATACCTTGCAGTGATCTCAGAAGAGCATTGCTCCAATGACAGTGTTGGCGGAAAAATAAGGGCCGGATGAGCGGACCAGGCAGGCAGCTTTTGTCGGGCTTTTTGCCGCATGGCGATCTGCCCGGCAGCCGCCTTGATATCCAGGCCTGGAATCTCCTTATGCCTTAAAAGCAATTGTGCAGGATCTTCATCAAGATGATCCTGCACAAACTGCATCAATTGGGAATGGTATGTAGCTTCCAGTGGCACTTATACCATGCTATTATCCATCAGGTATTCGGCAATCTGCACCGCATTGGTAGCCGCTCCTTTTCTAAGGTTATCCGCCACAATCCACATGTTCAGGGTATTGGGCTGGGTTTCGTCCCTGCGCAGCCGGCCTACGAATACCTCATCTTTCTTATGGGCGTTCAAGGGCATGGGGTAAATGTTTTTGGCCGGATCGTCCTCCACAATGATTCCGGGGGTATTCGACAACAATTGTTTTACCTCATCCAAGTCAAAATCCTGCTTGAATTCTACATTCACAGATTCGGAATGGCCTCCCATCACCGGTATCCTCACCGCTGTGGCGGTCACCATAATGCTTTCGTCACTGAAGATTTTCTTGGTTTCGTTGATCATCTTCATCTCTTCTTTGGTATAGCCGTTTTCCTGAAAAACGTCAATGTGGGGCAATACATTCAGGTCGATTTTATACGGGTAGACCATGGTTGCTTCTTCTCCCTTTCTTTCGGCCATCAATTGGTCCACGGCATCTTTGCCCGTACCGGTCACTGACTGGTAGGTGGATACCACGATCCGCTTGATCCCGTATTTTTCCCTAAGTGGAGCCAGGGCCAGCACCATTTGTATGGTGGAACAATTGGGATTGGCGATGATGCGGTCATCGATGCGCAACACCTTACCATTTATTTCAGGCACCACCAGCTTTTTGCTGGGATCCATTCTCCAGGCAGAAGAATTGTCGATCACGATCGCTCCTGCTTCTGCAAACAGGGGGGCCCACTCTTTGGAGGTGTCTCCACCTGCAGAAAAAATGGCAATATCCGGCTTCTCCGCCACGGCCTGCTTAAGGCCAATCACCGTATATTCCTTGTCCTTGTACGCAATCTTTTTCCCTGCCGATCGCTCAGAAGCGACCAACAACAGTTCGTCAAAAGGGAAATTGTGCTCATCCAGCACTTCAAGAATCTCTGAGCCCACCAAACCCGTGGCTCCAACTACGGCTAATTTCATTGTATTTACTTTTATTTTGACCGGTTTTGGTTATCATGTTTTTGTGTCATGACAATATTTTTTATTTGGAAATTTATTTTTTTGAAGGTTTTCATTATATTCATTAGATGAAAACCTTTGTTTTTGTATGGGGGTTAATAGTTTTTACCCTACTTGGTTTTAAACTTTTGCCGAAAACCGAAAATTTTGAGGTCCAGGACTTTGAAGACAAGGTAAATATTGTCAACCATCCTGAAGAATTTTTGCCAGGCTGGTCTGCCAATGAATTCCGTGCAGGCTCATCCAGGGTATTTCTAGCTCCGGGTGAAGGCCTTAACAACAGTACCGCATTGGCCATCCAGCCCATTTCCAGCTTCAACGCGCAAATTTACATAAAAACCGCGACTGTAGGGCTGAAAAATCCCAGAATTTCTTTCCAGGCAAGGACTTTAAAAAATGGAAATGGCAATAGACCGGCAATCCTTTACCATGCTTTTGCCGCTGATACGGAAGGATCCTACAGTGAGCCCCAACCCATTGGCGATGATACTTCCTTTCCCAATGAAAACACTCTTTACCAAACCTACGGTTTTGACATTCCCGCCTCCTTTATGGAACTCCCTGAACTGACCATTCGCCTTGATGTTGTTTATGGAGAAGGCAGTGGAACTGCCTCCAGGCTTTTGATCGATGATTTTTCCTTACCAACTGCTACAGAAGGGCTCACAGAAAATCCCTTGACCATTCTTTCCGTTGAGGTCTTGGAAGAAACCTCCCTTGCCGTCAGCTTCAATCAGCCCATCCAACTCCCCACAAAAGGCATTCAACTGAACAAGGCCTATGGGGAACCCAGGAAAATGGAAGTCACGGACAATCAACTTATCCTGGATTTTGAAACTTACATTTATTCCAACCAATATTCCCTTCATTTTGAGGAACTTAAAAGTACCCTTGAAGATCAATTTTTAGCAAACCATAGATTTGATTTTGAGGTGGAAACCCCCACCCCTCCCGGTACCATTATTATCAATGAGGTGATGGCTGATCCCAACCCAAAGGGCCTTGTTCCTCCGGAGCCTGCACTTCCCAACGCTTCTAATGACGAATTCATTGAACTGTACAACCGGATGGATAAGCCCATCCGTATCAGGGATTTTACCTATAATGATGGGACCTTTGATGATGCGGTTATCGAGCCGGAATCGTATGTGATCCTGGTACCCGCTTCCAATGAGGAAGTGTTTTCCACCTGGGGCACAGCAGTTGGGGTGGCTGGATTCAGGACCCTGCCCAATGGCGGGGGAGCTATCCTGGTCAAAGACCCCTTTGGTAATCCCTTGGACAGCCTGATATATGATGAAGGCTTTTATCAAAATAACCAAAAATCCCAAGGTGGCTGGACGATGGAAAGGATCAATCCCCACCAAGCTTGTAGCGATGTACAAAATTGGACGGCTTCAACGGCCAAAATGGGAGGTACTCCGGGTGGCCTGAATGCCGTGTACAGCGATTTGCCTGATGATAGGCCTTTTGAGGTTAAGGCCATCAGACCCCTGTCGGCCAACCTATTGGAAGTGGAGTTTTCCAAAGCCCTGTCTCCGGAATGGGTCATAACCAATGTTTTGACCATTTCAGGTAATATTTTGAGCGTGGACAGTCTTTCCCATAGCCATTTATGGCTTCGTCTGCCCGTTCCCTTGGAGTCCGGTGTCAGATATGATCTTGAAATTCAAAGCCTGATCGACTGCTATGGTCAAGCACTAAACGGCAGCATTTTTCCATTTGAATACGATATTGTTCCCCCCAAATTAACCCTCGTGATGGGACTTGCTCCCGATGAACTGCAGGTTGAGTTTGACGAAAACCTTTCTGACGCTACCATCACAGACCCATCTCATTATAAAATCCTTCCCTTTGAGGGATCAGTACAAGCCGCACAGCTGGACGATGAAGCCCTCCATAGGGTCAAATTGACCTTTGACCAGCCCCTGGAACTGGGACAGACCTACCAACTTACCGTCCATGGAATGGCAGATTTGGCCGGAAACACGGTTATAGGAGATACCCTGGAATTTCTTTGGGAAGACCATTTGGATACCCTTTTTTATTCGACTCCCACCCAATTAAAAGTTGTTTTAAGTCCCCAAGTTTTAGAACCCACCGCTCTAAATTCTGGCAATTACCAGGTCAGCCATGATATGGGCCAACCTGAAAGGGTCTTAAAAGATCCGGAAAAGGAAAATACCTATCAGTTGATTTTTGCGAGAGAATTTCCCGCCAACGTACCCATCGAAGTCCAGGTACTAAATATGGAGGATGATGAAGGACAGGTCCTTTCCACCCTGAGGAAAACTTTTATCTGGGACACCCGGCCTTTAGCTGTCCACATGCTGGAGGTGTCCGGTCCCAGCAGCTTAAACCTTCAATTGAACAAAGCGTTGGACCCTAAGTGGGCCCTGGTTCCACATTTTTTTCAGGTTGGCCCGGAAGTGGGTAGCCCGAAATCAGTAGAATTGTTAGCCCTCAATGGAATGGCCTTGCATTTTGACAATGAATGGGAACAACAAAAAGAATATGAACTTTCTATCAGTGGATTGAGGGATGTTTATGGACAGGAAATGGCCAGGGCCATACACCTTCCTTTTATCTGGGATACCCTTCCACCCCAAATTGATTCTGTCTACCTGAGGTCCCCTTATGATCTGCTCATCGAAATGGACAAAGCGGTAGAAAAGCCGGACAGCCTGACGATCAACGGTCATTATTATGAATCCAAATTGGATGAAAATGGAAAATTGTTTCACATCCATCATCCAGATGGATGGTCAGGAGCTGCTTTGGGAATAAATTTTCCTCATATTATGGATAAATCTGGAAATGTAGGAGAAAACATAGGTCAGGAAGTAATCCTGGAAAGATTTCATATTGGACAGCTTAAAATATACCATGAGAGGGAGTTGATATTAACCTTCACGGATTTTTTAGATCCGGTTACCGTCCAATTTCCGGATCAATATCTGGTCAACGAAATGGTTCCCAGCCAAGTGGAATTGATGGGAAATGGGTATGAAGTCCGGCTCCATTTGCCCCAACCTTTGGCATTGGGTGATTCAGTTGATTTAAGGGTTCATCAACTCAAAAATTTAGAGGGGGAAGAAAAAAGCAACTTATCCTTTCATGGCTATTATCATGATGGCATACAAGAAATCCGGGTACCACAAGCCCAACTCATTCAAGTCTTCCATGAAATGGCTTTGGACAAGTCCTGGCCATTCCATGAAGCTTTCAGGTTGATGGATAGCGAAATGGTGGTAGAAGCGGTTTTGAATCAGAGTCAGCCTGAGCAAATACAATTGATCCTCAACCAAACCTTGCCTGAGGGGGAAATGATGACCCTGGTCAATCCGCCAAGAACTTCAGCCAAGGGAGAATGGATTTCAGGAAGCCAAAGACAATTGATATGGGACCCATCCCCTCCGGAATTATTAATGGTCGAGCCCCTTTCAGCCGACGAATTCTTACTTTATTTTGACAAAGCTTTGGATCCGGTTTTGGCAGTGGCACCTGTTTTTTATGCGATTGAAGGCTTGCAACCAATTGAGGCCTTAATAGGCGCAGCAGCCAATCAGGTTATTTTGGTATTTGACAGGGAATGGACAAATGGAGAAATGCTTACTTTAAACATTAGCCAATTGGAAGACTTGAACCGGAATGCCATCGATGAAATATCTTATAGCTTTACCTATGAAATTCCAAAAACTCCCGGATATAGGGAGTTGGTGATCAATGAAATGATGCCTGCTCCCAGAGCCAATTTAACCTTGCCGAATGCAGAATACATTGAAATTTTTAATACCACCTCGGATTCTTTTCAATTGGGAGGAATGAAATTGGCCAACTCAAGAAGTGATGCCACATTGCCTCGGGAAACCATCGAACCCAAATCCATGATCATTTTATGTCCCTTGAACCAAATAAAGGAATTTGAGACATATGGAAAGGTTTTAGGATTGTCCCCTTGGCCCACGCTGCTCAATGGGGGAGATGAAGTCGTTTTATTTGACCATGAAGAGAGGCTCCTCGATAGGATGGTCTATGATCCCCAAATTCCAGGTGGCCAGGAAATATCCCAGAACGGCCACAGTTTGGAATTGATAAATCCCTACTACCCCTGTGAAACCATGGCAAATCGCCGGGCTTCCAGGGCAGAGCATAGGGGAACTCCGGGTACCACTAATTCAGTATTCGATGATGTGCCTGATCGGACCGCCCCCCAATTATTAAATGCTTATCCCGTCAGTGATCAAAAACTCCTTCTCGAATTTTCAAAACCTGTAGGTCCCGGATTCCGGGAAAGCATGTTGGAGGTGACACCAACAGTACCTGTGGAAGATTTTTACCCGGATTCCACGGATAACTTAAATTTGGTAGTCATTCTGGACCAGCCCCTAGCTTCCAATCAGGCTTATGAAATCGAAGTCAGCAACTGGAAAGATTGTGCCGGAAATCTAATCGATCCCCTTGCCAATCGTGCCGTTTTCAAAATTCCCGGAATTCCGGAGGAAGGGGATATTTTATTAAATGAGGTCCTGTTCAACCCGAATACGGGAGGGCCTAAATTTGTGGAAATTTATAATACTTCTTCCAAATACATCAACCTTAAAAACTGGAAACTGGCGAATATTAATAACGGTGAAATCAGTAACAGGCGGATTATTTCACCGGATAATTTTATCTTTGACCCCTTCTCGTTTTTGGTATTGACTCCCGATTCCGCCGCCCTCATCCAACAATACCCCAAAGGGAAAAGTGAGGCATTCTTTGAAATGAATTTGCCGAGCTACCCCATTAGGAATGGAACAATAATTTTTACAGATCCTGAGGAAAAGTGGGAAGAAAGATTGGACTATGATGAATCTTTTCATCATGGGTTTTTAAGAGATCCAAAAGGTATTTCTTTGGAAAGGTTTTCTTTATTAAGCCCTGCAAACGACTCCAAAAACTGGCATTCGGCCGCATCCACGGAAGGATACGCTACGCCAGGATATACTAATTCCCAGGTCTATGCACCCGGGGATCTGGAAAGAGGTTTGAAAATTTCTCCTGAAGTTTTTATTCCGGAGGCGGCAGGAGAGCAGCCTTTTACCACGATATCCTATAAAATGGACCAACCTGGCTATCTGGCTACCTTAAGGATTTATGCCACCAATGGATTGCTGGTTCAAGCACTCTGTCAAAATGAAGTTTGGGGAGCATCCGGGTTTTATACCTGGGATGGCACCAACCAAAAAGGGGCCAGGGTAAAAGCCGGCTATTATATTGTTTGGGCTGAAGTGTTCCACCCAAACGGGCAGGTCCAAAATCTGAAAAAAACGGTAGTGGTTGGGGTTAAATTTTAAATTTAGGATATCAAAAGTCAATATTTTTTGTACTTTGGGATTCCTTTGA
>JBBDSB010000539.1:0-14580 GCA_040905205.1 Cyclobacteriaceae bacterium | reverse complement strand
TTTTAAATTTAGGATATCAAAAGTCAATATTTTTTGTACTTTGGGATTCCTTTGAAGTAAATGTAGGTTTTATTTCATACGTTAAAAATGACCCAAAATAAAATTCTCTTTCTTATCATTTGTTTTCTATGGCTTGTAGGCTGTGCGGAGGATAATGAAAATAAACCTGAATTTGTACTGCGGTTTGGTCATTTGGCCAATACAGAGCATGGTTGGCATAAAGCCAGTATGAAATTTGCCGAAGAGGTCAACAAACGGTCCAATGGCCGGATACTGGTGAAGGTATACCCGAGCGAACAACTGGGAAAAGAAATGGATGTGCTGACAGGTTTATTGGTGGGCAGTGCGGACATCATGATCACCGGAGAGTCCCTTCAAAGTTGGAGTCTGCCAAAATCCATCCTGATAGCCACTCCCTTTGCCATTCGGGATTCCGACCACCTTAAAAAAGTGGCCGGAGGACCTTTGGGAAAGGAGATAGAACAACATATCCTGGATATTTCTGGATTTAGGCCTATATCCTGGTTTGAGCGGGGAGCCAGGAATCTGACTGCCAACCGTCCCATTCGGCATCCCGATGAACTGAACGGCATGATCCTACGGGTACCGGCAGTTTCCCTATATGTAAAAACCTGGAGTGCCCTGGGAGCCAAACCAACACCTATGGCCTTTTCTGAGGTTTTCACTGCCTTACAGCAATCCACTATACACGGTCAGGAAAACCCCTTTGCCCTTATCAAAGATGCAGGTTTTTATGAAGTTCAAAATTATTGCATGTTAACGGAACATGTTAAGAGTTGGGCGTATGTGGTGATGAGCAATAAAAAGTATGAAAAGTTGCCGGATGACCTGCAACAGGTGATTCGGGAATCAGCCGACATCATGCAGGAGTATGAGCACGAATTGTTTTTGGAGCAGGAAGAAAAAGACAGGCAATTTTTGTTGGATAAGGGCATGGAATTTATAGAGGTAGACAAGGCCGCTTTTCAAAAAGTAGCCAAGGAGGCGGTGATGCAGGCTTTTAATGAAGAACAAATCGATTTATTAAATAGAATCCAGAAGGTACAATGATCAAAAACCATTTTCCCCATTTGGACAAGGTGTTGGCCTTTTTTATCAATTTCAGTTTTATTTTAATGATTGCCGTGGTCTCTTTACAGATTGTGGCCAGGTATGCACTTCCCTGGTCTCCTAACTGGACGGAGGAGTTGGCCAGGTTTTGCTTTATCTACATGGTAAGCCTTGGTGCGGCCCTGGCAGTGAAAGATAATGGCTATGTAAGCGTTAATACCTTTCTGGACCGATTGACACCCAGGATTAAAAGATGGGTGGAAATTATCATCCTTGTTTTAATTATACTGCTGATGATGACCATGTTTATTTTCAGTATTCCCCTTGTAAAAATAGTAAGTCTGCAAATATCCCCTTCGTTAAATCTTAATATGTCCATCATGTATGCGGCTATGGGCTTCATGGGGTTCTTTGTTAGTTTTTACAGTAGTATTCAACTTTACAAAAAATATAAAAACCTTTAAATGACCATCCTGCTTTTTATCGTTTTCCTGTTTTTGCTGATCATTGGGTTTCCAATTGCCTTTGCGTTGGGGATATCTTCCTTTGTTTATTTGCTGTTCAGCGATATACCCCTGATGGTCATACCCCAAAAAATGTATGCCGGAATTGATGTTTTCGTCTTGTTATCGATTCCAGGTTTTATCCTAGCCGGCAACCTGATGAATGCCAGTGGCATTACCAGCAGAATCATCCGGTTTTGCAATGCCTTGCTGGGGCATATTCGTGGAGGTCTGGGTTTGGCCAATGTGGGTGCCTCCATGTTGTTTGGCGGTATTTCCGGCACCGCCATTGCGGATACGGCGAGCATAGGATCGGTAATGATTCCGGCCATGAAAAAGGAGGGATATGATGTGCCTTTTTCCTGTGCCGTTACCGCTTCGTCCTCAACTATTGGTCCGATTATCCCCCCCAGTTTGCCCATGATCATTGCGGCCACACTTACCGGGCTTTCCGTCGGAAGGTTATTTGTTGCCGGCATTATTCCAGGAATTTTATTGGGATTGGGATTTATGATTACCGTCTATTTAATTGCCGTAAAGCGACAATATCCTAAAAGTGAAAGGGTTCCTGTAAAAATGATATTTAAAAGTTTTTTTCAGGCTTTTTGGGCGATCATGATGACCCTTGTCATTCTTTTTGGCATTATAGGTGGGGTTTTTACTCCCACTGAGGCCTCCATTGTGGCGGTGATTTATGCCATTGCGATCGGGCTATGGGTGTACAGGGAATTGAAGGTGAATATGATCCCAACCATTATTCTACAATCCGCTAAAACCACGGCGGCTTTGATGGTATTGGTAGGCTTTGCCAACCTTTTTGCCTGGATCATGACCGTAGAAGAATTGCCGCAGATCATTGCCAGCAGCCTACTTGATTTCACTGAAAACAAGATCATTTTACTTCTGATGATCAATTTGCTTTTGCTTTTTGTTGGGGCTTTTATGGAAACCATAGCCGCCCTGCTCATCCTTTTTCCAGTACTGCTAGGCGTGGCCGTACAGGTAGGGGTGGACCCTGTACAATTTGCAATCATCATGGTGTTTAATTTGGTGATTGGCCTAACCACCCCCCCAGTGGGAGTTTGCCTATTTGTGGCATCCAGTATAGGTCAAATTTCTCTGGAAAAAATAGCCAAGGCTGGCTTTCCGTTTCTTTTGGTAAGTCTGTTGATATTGATTTTGGTTACTTATTTCCCTGCGGTCAGTCTTTGGCTACCCGGCTTGTTCTATGATTGATTATTCCATGTAGTCAAAATGTCATTTTTTAAATAAACATTTGACATATTGGCGTATAATTAATCGATTTGTTTAAAAAAATAGGACATATTGTCTTGGTATTCAGTAAATTAAGATGATTTTATTTCTTTTTTAGTATTGGCATTTATTTTGATTTTCCTCACCAGAAAAGGATTAAAAACTAAAATCAAATATAGCCATGACACTTATGAAAGTAGCAAACAACGGAAGTAAAAGCCAGGTGCCCACATTTGACAATTGGTTGGATCGTCTATTTGATGTGCCTTCCAATTTCGAATTAGGTTCACCGGTTGCCAGTGCAAAGAATACCCTGCCTGCTGTGAATATCATTGAGGATAAACAATCATTCAAACTGGAAATTGCTGCACCCGGATATTCCAAAGAGGATTTTAAAATCAATTATGAAAAGGACAGGTTGCTTATCAGTTCCGAACGAAAAGAGGAAAGCAAGGCAGAAGGTAAAACCACAAGAAGGGAATTCAATTATGGTTCTTTTAGCCGATCATTCTTTGTGCCTGAGGATTCGGTGGATGTAGAAAAAATCAGCGCCCAATATCAGAACGGAATATTGACCATTTCCATTCCTAAAAAGGAAATTGAAAAAAAGGTTAAGCAGATTACCATTGGTTAATAAAAAAAAGGGGTGTCAATGCATCCCTTTTTTTAATATTTGGTATTTCCCCCGGAATTTTCCTTCTGGCATTTTTTTGAATAAAACACTAATCAGGAGGACCAGATAAATTAAGATCCCTGGTATTTCGCCTGATTTTTTTCATAAAAGAAATTCCCGGATCAGTTTTATTTATCTGATCCAGATAAGGGCCAGCCGATAAGTGATTCCCAAGATTAAAGCAGGGATACCATAATATTTCAAAACCAGTAACCTGTTACTTCGATCAAGGAACCAAAGAACATATACCGACCGGATCATTCCTGTGATAAAAAGCAGTACAAAGCCCCAAAATAATCCACCGAGAAATAAGAAAAAGGTTTCCATGGCCGCCAATATAATAGAAAAAGGACCGCTTTACGCTGTCCTTTTTTTTAAGCTTGTTGTGAAGAAATACTTTACTTTTTACGTTTAACCTCTTCCATTTTATAGCCTTCAAATGTATCTCCTTCGAGGATGTCATTAAAGCCTTTAATGGAAACACCGCATTCATATC
Organism: Cyclobacteriaceae bacterium; assembly: GCA_040905205.1. GTDB lineage: Bacteria > Bacteroidota > Bacteroidia > Cytophagales > Cyclobacteriaceae > Cyclobacterium. Next base: position 10,583 of record JBBDSB010000539.1, on the reverse strand, counting down.
CGGATTTTACTTCGTTGACATCATCTTTGAATCGTTTCAAGGCACTGATTTCACCTTCGTGGATCACAATACCGTCTCTTATCACCCGGATTTTATTTTTCCTGCTGATGAAACCATCCGTCACGTAGCAGCCTGCCACTGTACCGATTTTGGAGATTTTAAATACTTCTCTTACTTCGATGTTTCCGGTAATGACTTCCTCAAACTCTGGTTCAAGCATACCTTCAATGGCATCTTTAATTTGGTTAATGGCATCGTATATAATGGAATAATGTCTGATTTCAATTTCTTCCTGCTCGGCCAATTTTTTTGCATTGGCAGAAGGCCTCACCTGGAAGCCAAGGATGATGGCATCTGATGCGGAGGCCAACAAGACGTCAGATTCAGAAATCTGACCAACACCCTGGTGGATAATTGAGACTTTTACTTCGTCTTTGGACAATTTAAGCAAGGAATCCGATAGGGCTTCAACAGAACCATCCACATCACCTTTAATGATAATATTGAGTTCTTTAAAGCTTCCGATGGCCAATCTCCTTCCGATTTCATCCAAAGTAATATGTTTCTTGGTCCGGAGACTTTGTTCCCTTTGAATCTGCTCCCTTGAGTTGGCGATTTCTCTGGCTTCTCTCTCCGAATTGTAAACCTTGAATACATCGCCTGCTTGTGGCGCCCCACTAAGGCCCAATACCTGTACGGGCGTGGAGGGGCCTGCTGCTTCCACCTTTTTGCCCAGGTGGTCAAACATGGCTTTCACCTTACCAAAATGTTGTCCCGCCAGAATGACATCTCCTATCCTTAGGGTGCCGGCCTGAACCATAATGGTAGTCACATAACCTCTTCCCCTGTCCAGGGAAGCTTCTACTACCGTTCCAATGGCATTTTTTTGAGGGTTGGCTTTCAGTTCCAGGATTTCTGCTTCCAAAAGAACTTTTTCCAATAACTCCTCTATGCCTAAACCTGTTTTAGCTGAGATCTCCTGGGACTGGTATTTTCCACCCCATTCTTCCACCAATAGGTTCATATTGGCCAATTCCTCTTTAATTTTATTTGGATTGGAATTCTCCTTATCCACTTTATTAATGGCAAAAATCATGGGTACTCCCGCAACCTGGGCATGGTTTATGGCTTCTTTGGTCTGGGGCATCACATTGTCATCCGCGGCAATTACTATGATGGCCACATCGGTTATTTTTGCTCCCCGGGCTCTCATGGCTGTAAAAGCCTCATGACCTGGTGTATCCAGGAAGGCTATTTTATGACCATCGTTAGTCTCCACATCGTAGGCACCAATATGCTGAGTGATACCTCCTGCTTCTCCATGGGTAACTTTGGAGCGGCGGATGAAATCCAATAAAGAAGTTTTACCGTGGTCAACATGACCCATGATGGTAACAATCGGGGCCCTGTCCTGCAATTCTTCAGGCGTTTCTTCCGCTTTGATTTCGGCTTCTTCTTCATCCGATTTGGTGAATTCAATTTCATAGTTGAATTCATCTGCGATGATGGTAATTGCCTCTGCATCTAATCGCTGATTGATGGAAACAAACATTCCCAGGCCCATGCAAACTGAAATTACCTCATTGACGGATACATCCATTAATGAAGCCAGGTCATTGGCGGAAATAAACTCAGTGACTTTTAGTACTTTGCCTGTATCCTGTTCATCGTAGACTTCTTTGGTTCTTTCGGATTTTTTATCTCTTCTGTTCTTGCTCCTTCCTCCGGATTTTCCGCCTCCCTGTAACCTGGCAAGAGTTTGTTTGATTTGTTCCTGGATTTCTTTTTGGGTAGGTTCTTCCTTTTGAAAGCGTCCACTTCCCAGACCGCCCCTATTGGGACCGGTACCACGGCCCCCTGCTGGGCCTCGACCTGCTCCCGGACCTCTTGCTGCGCCACCTTTTCGAGGTCCTCCGGGTCCAGTGCCAGAAGGTCTATTGCCACCACCAGGGGAGGAAGTTGGTTTGGCACCCGTCCCATCTGCTTTGGCAGGACGATTGTCAATGCGCCTGCGTGGTCTTTTTTTCTTTTCTTTGTTCCTTTCGTCGGAAGAAGCAACGGGTTTGGTTTTCTTTTTTGATTTATCTTTTGGCAGTTCAATTTTACCTAATACTGTTAACCCCTTTAAAGAATCCGCCTTTGCGGAAATTACCCTGTCTTCTTTTTTCTTGGAAGCCGGGACATCCTTGGTGACCTCTTCTTTTGAAGGTGACGTGGCGGAAGGTTCAACGTCGGCAATCGATTCTGTTTTTTCAGGGAGGGATGCTGTTTTTTCGGTCGGTTTTTTATCCTCCGCTTCAGCAGTAGATTCTGATTCGGCAGCAGGCTTTGGAGTCGCATCGGCTTCTTTTTTCTCTTCCCGGGGTTTTTCCTCTTCTTTTTGTTCCGGTGGAATAGGTTTTGCCTGTTTTTCCACCTCTTTTTTTGTTTCCGGGGTTTCAATTTTCTCTTCTTCCTTTTTCTCCGGCTTCCCGGAACCGAGGTTTTCAGGCTGAGATTCAGGTATTTTTTCCTCCTTTTTGTCTTTAGCGGGTTCAGGAGGCGTCGCAGCAGGCTTTTTGCCCTCCAAATCGATTTTGCCTACTACTTTAATTCCTTGAAGTTTTGGCGCTTCAGCAGCTATTTTGTCCGAATCTTTGTCTGTATCCTTCTGATCCTTCTCAATTGGTTTTTTTTCTTGAGCAGGGGGGCTTGGCTTGGCAGGCTCTGGCCTTTTTATTTCCTTTTCAGGCTCAGACTCAGATTCAGCTTTGATGGTAAAATTCTCATTGTGTCTTTTGCCGATAGAGAGATGGGAGGCCTCCTCCTTATCCATGGCAGAAGACCGAAACTCTTTAGCCAGCATATTAAAATGCTCCATGCTAATTTTAGAGTTAGGATTGCTTTCTACCTCAAAGCCCTTCTTTGCCATGGACTCCACGATGGTGGCCACACCAACATTGAGCTTTCTGGCAACCTGGCCTAATCGCATCATTCTTTCTTCTGACATACTAATACCTATTCCTGTATTTTTTTATAATGCAAATATAAAGGTGATAACGAATTATCTATCGTTATTTGCTATTCAAATTCTTGTTTTAGTATTCTGAATACTTCATCAATGGTTACCTCCTCCAGTTCTGTCCTCCTTATAAGGTCTTCTTTGGTAAGCGCCAACACACTTTTTGCGGTATCCAAACCGGTTTTCTTTAGCTCCTCTATTACCCAACCCTCAATTTCGTCAGAAAATTCAGATAAATCCACATCCTCTTCTTCTTCGTAGCCAGAAAGTTCTCTAAAGACATCTATTTCATAACCCACCAATCGACTTGCCAGGCGAATGTTGAAACCACCCTTGCCTATAGCTAAAGACACTTGATCGGGCTTCAAATAAACCGAAATCCGCTTTTCCTCTTCGTTTACCTGAAGAGAGGATACTTTAGCAGGACTTAATGCCCTGGATACGTATAAATCCAGGTTTTCCGTATAATTGATCACATCGATGTTTTCATTCTGCAACTCCCGGACCACTGCGTGAATTCGGCTTCCTTTCATGCCGACACAGGCTCCGACCGGATCTATTCGGTCATCGTAGGATTCCACGGCCACTTTAGCCCTTTCTCCCGGTTCCCTTACGATCTTTTTGATGGTGATAAGCCCATCGTAAACCTCCGGGACTTCATTTTCAAATAACCTTTCCAAAAATATGGGGGATGTCCGGGATAAAACAATCCTTGGATTGCCGTTGATCATTTCCACCTTATGGACAATGGCCTTTACCGTATCCCCTTTACGAAAACGGTCTTTTGGGATTTGCTCTGATTTGGGCATGATGAGTTCGCTTCCTTCCCCATCCATCAATAGAATTTCCCTCCCTAAAATCTGATAAACTTCGGCGGTGACAATTTCACTTACCAATTCTTCATACTGTTGGAAAAGCAGGTCTTTTTCCAAATCCTTGATTCTTTGAATCAACGTTTGACGGGCCATCATGACCGCCCTTCGGCCAAAATCCTCCAATTCTATCTTCTCATAAGTCTCCTCACCGATTTCAAAATCCGGTTCGATCTTCTTTGCTTCTGATAAGCTTATTTTATCATAATCCCAAATGTCTTCAGAATTATCATCCACGATTTCACGTATCCTCACAATTTCCAAATCACCTTTGTCCGCATTGATGATGACATCAAAGTTTTCATCGGTTTCATATTTTTTGCGAATCATTGCTCTAAATACATCTTCAAGAATGCGGATCATGGTAGGTCTGTCCACATTTTTTGATCTGGCAAACTCTGCAAATGATTCAATCAGAATTTTAGCATCCATTTTATTTATTTGAAAGAGACTAATACAATTGACTTTTTTATTTGATCAAAAACGATACTGAGCTGTTCCTCAGTGGCTTTTTTTCCTTTTTCTTTTTTACTTACAGACAAGGTGATCCCCCTTTGGTCCACTTCAATCAGCTTACCTTCAAGCTCTCCTTTACCCTCCATAAATACCCTCAGCTTTCTTCCTATGTTTTTTTGGTATTGTCTCCTGGAACTCAATGGATAATCCACCCCCGGGGATGAAACCTCCATCACATAGGCACTTTCTATTAGACCTTTTGCTTCAATTTCTTCTCCCACCGCCCTGCTTACCGATGCACAAGCGTCAATGTTGACTCCCTGATCTGCATCTATAAGGATTTGCAGGGCTTTCTTTTGCCCTTTTTCGTTGATTTGAACCTCTACGACAAAGTGACTTTCATCCGGAAGATGTTTTTCCACAATTTCCTCTATCGTTTGTTTCAGATTCATGCCATTTTATGCTTAATTGCCCATAAATTATTTAGGGAATAATAAGTTGACAGCATAATGAAAGAGGGGACTGCTTGTCCCCTCTTTGTGCTTTAACCAATTCAAGCACAAATGTAATAAAATTATTTTCCTAAAAAAAGTATTGAAAGTTTGATAAATTTGCCCCATGCATTCAAGAAACTTAAAAATATACAATACCCTTTCCAGGAAAAAAGAACTTTTTAATCCCATAAGTCCACCCCATATAGGTATGTACGTATGTGGTCCTACCGTATATGGTGATGCCCATCTTGGACATGCCAGGGCTGCCATTACTTTCGACCTGGTGTACCGATACCTCAGCCACCTGAAATATAAAGTCAGGTATGTTCGCAATATTACCGATGTAGGACATTTGGAAGCAGATGCCGATGAGGGGGAGGACAAAATTGCCAAAAAGGCAAAGCTGGAACAATTGGAACCCATGGAAGTGGCACAACAATATGCGGAATCCTATCACCGCGACATGAACCTGCTCAATACGCTCAAGCCGGGTATCGAACCCCGGGCAAGCGGTCATATTCCCGAACAGATTGAATTGGTAGCCAACATTCTAAAAGAAGGACTTGCCTATGAAGTCAATGGGAGTGTTTATTTTGACGTGCTCAAATACAACGAAAGGAAAAAATATGGCCGGCTTTCCGGTCGGGTAGTGGAAGAACTGATGAGCGGGAGCCGGGAACTGGACGGACAATCTGAAAAAAGAAGTCCCCTGGATTTTGCACTTTGGAAAAAAGCTTCCCCAGAGCACCTGATGAAATGGAATTCTCCCTGGAGCCTCGGTTTTCCAGGTTGGCACCTGGAATGTACTGCCATGAGCAGTAAATATTTGGGAAACCAATTTGATATTCATGGCGGAGGGATGGACCTGATGTTTCCGCATCACGAATGTGAAATTGCACAGAGTAACGCCTGCCATCAAACTGATCCTGCCAAGTATTGGATGCACAATAACATGATTACCATCAATGGAAAGAAAATGGGTAAATCCCTGGGCAACTTTATTACCCTCCAGCAGTTGTTCGGTGGAGATCATGAAAAACTGGAACAGGCTTACAGCCCCATGACGGTCAGGTTTTTTATTTTGACAGCCCATTATAGGTCTACCCTGGATTTCTCCAATCAGGCCCTTCAAGCGGCTCAAAAAGGCTATAAAAAAATAATCAACGGCTATAAAATCATTCAGGAACTTGTCTATAAGGAAGATCCTGAGATTTCGATGGATTCCAAAGAAATTGATCAGGTGGAAAAAAGCATCGCGGCTGCTTATGATGCCATGGATGATGATTTCAATTCCGCTCAGGCCATCGGTCATTTGTTTAATTTGCTGAAAAAAATCAACAGTATCTATACGGGGCAATTACCAGCTGCCGTTTTTGGTGAAAAAGTATTCTCCCAATTAATACAGACTTATTCGGTATTTACAGAAAAGATTTTGGGACTGGCAGAAGAAAAAATCGACCACCAGGAGCATCTGCTGGATATCATTCTCCATCATTATCATCAGGCTAAAACGGCCAGAGATTATAAAAAGGTGGATGAAATCCGGGCAAGGTTAAGGGAATCCGGCATTATCATCAAGGACATGAAGGATAAAATCGATTGGGCATATGAAGAGTAAAAATGGTTTATGGGTAATATTTCTGCTGGTTTGGGCCTGTGGAGATCGCACCGCAGAAGAATCCATTGTCGAAGAGGAAATCAGCTATGCCCCTGTACCGGCATTCAATGCCGATTCTGCCTATGTTTATATTGAAAAACAAGTTGAATTCGGACCCAGGGTTCCCAATTCAGCTTCTCATGAAGCAGCCGGGCAATGGCTGGAAAAAAAACTGGAAAATTTTGGATGGAAGGTACAATTGCAGCAATTTACAGCCACCACTTACAATGGATCAGTATTGAATTTAACCAATATTATCGCCTCTCACAACCCTGAGGCCAGTAAAAGAATACTTTTGGCGGCGCATTGGGATACCCGAAGAATGGCAGATAAAGACAGTGAAAGAATCAGTGAACCCATTGATGGAGCCAATGATGGGGGAAGTGGTGTTGGGGTTTTGCTGGAAATTGCACGTGTTCTGTCCTCCTCAGAATTACAACCTGAGGTAGGGGTGGATATTATTCTTTTTGATGGAGAAGATGATGGGGAGCCAGAATACCAAAGGACCAGGGATAACCGTCAAATCTGGTGGTGTCTGGGATCTCAACATTGGTCTAAAAATCCTCATAAATCAGGATATACGGCCTACTATGGAATTTTATTGGATATGGTTGGTGGGAAAAGTGCCCGGTTTTATAAGGAAGGTTACTCCATGCAATATGCCAAAAACGTGGTGGATAAAGTCTGGAGATATGGACATGCAATCGGTCATAGTGATTTTTTCCCCATGCGCAGGACAGAAGCCATCACGGATGATCACCTTTTTGTCAATGAAGAGGCCAATATCCCTATGATCAATATTATTGAATACAGCCCTGATTATGGGTTTGGACACTTTCATCATACCCATGATGACAACATGGATCTTATAGATAAGAAAACCCTGGAGGTGGTGGGGGAAACCGTGCTGTTTACGATTTACCAGGAATGACAAATACATATAATAAAATAAAACACAGAACTCATTTAGCAATACCAATGGATTTTAACAGGCCGATTTAAAACCATTTCTTAGACTAAATTTCATTATTTGCCCATGATAATTCCTCCTTCAATCAGCAAACAATTTCAATCCATTTATAAAAGTGAACCGCTTATCATCCGATCTCCGGGAAGGATCAATTTGATCGGTGAGCATACCGATTATAATGATGGATTTGTCCTTCCTGCAGCCATTGACAAGGCCATTTACCTGGGTTTTGTCAAAAACAACCTGCAAGAATGCCGTGTTTATTCATTGGATTTTCAGGAAGAAGAAACCTTTCTCTTAAAAGAAATGTATCCCCGGAAAGGTTGGATCAATTTTATAATGGGTGTAACCGCCCAGGTCAAAGCGGCAGGTTATGCCATTGAAGGTTTTGATTGTGTATTTGGAGGAGATATCCCCATTGGCGCCGGATTGTCCTCCTCTGCCGCTTTGGAAAACGGGGTGGGTTACGGCCTTTCGGAGTTGTTTTGCCTTAATTTGGAAAAATTGGATATGATTCAATTTTCCCAAAAAGCTGAAAATGAATTTGTGGGGCTAAATTGTGGCATTATGGACATGTTTGCTTCCATGATGGGAAAGAAGGACCATGCGATCAAATTGGATTGTCGGTCCCTGGACTATGATTATTTTCCGGTAAAATTGGGAAAATATGAGTTTTTGCTGTGTGATTCTCAAGTTTCCCATTCTTTGGCCAATTCAGCCTACAACAAAAGAAGGGAAGAATGTGAGTTAGGAGTAAAGATGATTAGGACATTGTATCCCCAGGTGAAAAATCTCAGGGATGTGGATCTTAGGATGCTGGAATCCCAAAAAAAGGATTTGCCGGCAAAGGTTTTTGATCGCTGTGATTTTGTGATCCGGGAAAATAAAAGGCTGATTAAAAGCTGTGAGGCCTTGGATATGGAAGATTTGGTCACCTTCGGAGAGATGCTTTATGGTTCGCATTTAGGCTTATCAAAAAACTATGAGGTAAGCTGTGAAGAACTGGACTTTTTGGTGGAGAAAACCCAAGGTATGCCCTTTGTATTGGGAGCCAGAATGATGGGTGGAGGTTTCGGTGGCTGTACCTTGAATTTAGTGGAAATAGCCCAAAGGGAAACTTTCATCACATCCCTTTCGGATGCCTATAGGGAGCAATTCGGAAAATCCATGAAAGTTTATGAGGTGAGGATTGAAGACGGCACTTCTTTGGGCCAATGAAATAAAAATGGGCCATTTATCCACATTCATACTGATTTTTTAGGCTTTAAGGTTTATCTTTTGGACTGATTAAAATAACCAAAAATAAAAATAACTCAAATGAAAAAGATTTTATTAGCCGGGGCCTTGATACTGACGGTATTCAGTGTTCAGGCACAACTGAGAATGCCTAAAATTTTTGCAGACCAGATGGTTTTGCAGCGTGACCAAGAGATCCCGGTCTGGGGCTGGTCAGATGGAAGGGAAAGGATAACTGTGGAATTTCAGGAAGAAAAATACCGGGTCAGGGCAGATAAAGAAGGGAAATGGGAATTAAAAATGAACGCTTTTCCTGCCGGAGGGCCTTATCGTCTATCCGTCAGTACCAGGGATGAAACCATTGTCTATGAAAATGTTTTATTGGGCGATGTTTGGTTATTGGGCGGGCAGTCCAATATGGAATGGGCTTTAAAAAACACCAACAATGGAGAAGACAGTATTAAATTAGCGGATTATCCCAACATCAGGCTTTTTGAAGTAGGGAGGAACCTGAGCCTTCAACCGATTGATGAATTACCTGAAGCCGGGTGGTCGGTTTGTACTCCGGAAACCATTGAAAACTTTTCTGCGATAGGATATTATTTCGGAAAGCGCATCCATGCGGATTTGGATGTAGCCATTGGCTTATTGGACATCAATTGGGGAGGTACCGTATCTGAGGCATGGACAAGTTCCGAAGCCTTGCTTACCCACAATGATTTTAAGGAAAAGGTGGCCACCAATCAAGTGGAGGGGCCAAAGGATTTTTCAGATCCTGATTTGAGAAGGCCCAATAATTGGCCTACCAGCCTGTATTTTGGCATGCTGGAACCCGTCATTCCATTCGGAATCAAAGGAGCGCTTTGGTACCAGGGAGAATCCAATGCCCCCAGGGCCTATCAATACCGGGAAATTTTCCCTTTAATGATCCAGGATTGGAGAAAGAAATGGGGCCAGGGGGATTTCCCCTTTATCTGGGTACAGTTGGCCAATTACAAACAACCCAGTGAGGTGCCCACCGAAAGTGATTGGGCAGAATTGAGAGAGGCTCAAACCATGGCTCTGTCGCTCCCCAATACTGCTCAGGCGGTGATCATCGACAAGGGTGAGGCCAATGACATTCATCCCAGGGATAAATGGACAGTAGGAGAGCGTCTGGCGAAGGCTGCAAAAAAAGTGGCCTACGGAATGGATGTGGTGCACAGTGGTCCTACTTTTAAGTCAATGAAGGTAGAAGGCGATCAAATCAGAATTAGTTTTGATCATTTGGGCTCCGGTTTGAAGGTAGATGATAAGTATGGCTATGTTAAAGGGTTTTCTGTAGCCGGAGAGGATAAAGTTTTTCATTGGGTCAAAGCCCAGCAAGATGGTAATGATGTGTTGTTGGAAGCAGGCCACATCGATCAGCCGGTGGCGGTAAGGTATGGTTGGGCGGACAACCCTGATGATTTGAATCTTTACAACCAAGAAGGTTTACCTGCCAATCCTTTCAGGACCGATGAATGGCAGGGAGTCACTTTTAACAAAAAATAGGATACGGTTTACTTTTGCCAGTAACCTTTTAAAGCCCAGCCCTTCTATGTTGGGCTTTTTAAACATAACGTTCCCAGAACATTTTTTACTAGTTAAATTCTTCCCGACCTTAGCCGGGAAAGGCACTGCCCCCATGACAAGGAGGAATTGCTGAAGTTCGGATAAGCTGCTGAATTTAATAATAAGATCCGGGCAAATGGGGATAAAAAACAGGAATGGCCACTGAAAGGATAACGGAACCAAAATCCCCATTTAAAAGGGGGCAAGGGGGATTTTATCGGGAATTTCCTCAGCCGCGGGGATAAATTTTATTTTTTAAAAAGGCTTACAGAAAAGTAATCTTTTTTGTCTAAAAAGTGCCTGT
>JBBDSB010000538.1:0-3727 GCA_040905205.1 Cyclobacteriaceae bacterium | reverse complement strand
GTAATGGTCAACAGGCAAAGCAATTCCATTCTGCTCAACGGAAAAAGCGGCGTAACCATCATGATCAACAACAGGATCCAAAGATTGCCCATGGAGGTGGTATTCCAGATGATGGAAGGCATGAGTGCAGCCAACATCAAAAAAATTGAACTGATCACCCATCCGCCTGCCAAATATGATGCGGAAGGAATGGGGGGGATCATCCATTTGATTATGGTACAAAGTGAGGATTTTGGTACAAACGGGAATTTTGGATTGATAGCAGGCATGAATGCCAGGGAAACTTTGGGAGGCAATTTTAATATCAACCACAGAAAAAACAAATTTTCGTTTTTTGCTGATTTTTCAATCCTTTATGACCATAACATACAGGTGATGCAGAACGGTTTTCAAATCCATCATCCTGATTTTATTTCCAGCTTGTATTCCATTATGAATAGACCTATCAAATGGACCACCCAAAGCTTACGTAGCGGTTTTGAATTGGATCTCAGCAGCAAAACCAAAATTGGTACGCTGGTATCGGCATTCCAAAAACGTTTTCAATTGGATGCTACGGCTGTATTCAACAACAGAATTACCCCAGATTCATCCAGTAACGGGAGTATCCTTGTTGATTACCTGGAAGTTTGGAATCATTTTACTTCAAACATCCATTTTATCCATAATCTTAATACTAAAAATACCCTAAGGCTGGACCTGGATTATAACAGGTCCAAAAACATCAACCCTTCTAACTATCAGATTGATTTCAATTATCCTGAAAGCAACCTTTCCAAGGCTGAAATGATCGATATGACTAAAGATACGCCTATTCATATGAAATTGGCAGGACTGGATTATAGCTTTCAACCTTCCGCTACATTTAAGTTTGAAGCCGGAGTAAAGGGAACATTTTCCAATTTTGAAAATGATGTGGAGGTTTTTTTTACACGGGAAGGTTTTACTTCCAGAAACGATGAATTATCGGTTCTGGCTTTTTTGGAGGAAGATATATGGGCCGGATACATGTCAGCAGAATGGAGGATCAATGAAAGCAGCCAGGTCAATGGGGGGCTAAGATTTGAAAATACCCGAACGTATATCAGCACAGCAGCGGAAAAGGGGGTTGTGGACCGGAATTTTGGCAATTTTTTCCCCAGTATCTTTTATAAGAGGACGATTAATGACAACCTGGACCTCAATTTGGGCTATTCAAGAAGAATTCAGAGACCGACCTTCAATGACCTGGCGCCCTTTGTGTTTTTTATGGATCCCAACACGTTTATTTCTGGAAATCCTGCCCTGCTTCCGGCCATAATAGACGGTATTAAAACCGACATAAATTTTAAAAGAGGCAATATATCATTTGAATATAACCGGACACAAAACCCCATTGCTCCTTTTCAGCCTGAAATAGACCCCGTTAACAAAAGGCAGATTTTTCGTTCCCAAAACCTGGACTACCAGCAGATCTACAGCATCAATCTCAGCGTACCATGGATCATTTTCGACTGGTGGGATGTTCAATTGAATTCGGGTGGTTTTTTTACCGGGTTAAGGACTGCTCATCTTGAAGAGATCACCACTTTGGATTTTTTCAATTTTACGGCAAACATGACCCATAACTTCAAGCTTCCCCATCACTTTTCAGCTGAAATAACGGGTATGTACCAATCAAAAAGGAACTGGGGAATCTGGCACTTTAATCCTCTTGGCAGTCTGAATGTCGGTTTTCAAAAAAAACTCAACCGGGAAAAGGGGACATTGAGGTTAACCTTTGATGACATTTTTTACAATTACATCTGGCAAATAAATTCATCCATACCGGAACACAATGTGGCCAGCATAATTGTGAAAGATCCTCATTTGCAATCCGTTCGGCTGAATTACACATGGAATTTTGGCAATAAAAAATTGCGGGGTGTTAACATAAAATCCGGATCAGAAGAATTGCAAAAACGGGTACAGATGGATTGAATTAATAATTTAGGTGAAAGCTTACAATAAATTGAATAGTAAGTAAAAAAACGCTCGTTTTTAACAACAGGCCAAGGATAAAGATATGGTAAAATTTCTGGGTTCAATTTTCATTATCCTTATCAGCTTCTCTGATAGTTTTGCCCAAAGGACAACCGAAAGGGGCGGGCTGATTTACACACTTGGTGTAGATACCACCATGGTAGGTAACTTCCTGCTCCGGGGTCAAGAATTTGAACTGGAAATTCTTGTTATAGGAAATTCGACTGTATATAAGCAAAACGGTAGTTTATTTAGCAATGGCGAATTGAAATCAGTAACCGGTATTTCTTACAAGCATTTTTTCGGAGAAAAACCTCAGGATGAATCCACTTTCAAGATGTATGTAAAAAATGATTCAACCTTTACAGAAATTCATCAGGGGGATAAGAAGGAGATGTATATTCATAAAGGCCAGGGGGTAGTGAACAATATGATAGGAAGCACTACATTTTTCCTTTTCCCATTTTGGCCTGCCTTTTCACCCCCCACAGGAGATAGTCTAATCAGCCAACATCTATGGTGGGAAAAAAAACCAAAAACCTATACAATTACAAGGAAAGACAAATCACAGATGAGGGTGGGAAGTACATTAATGGGGTATCTTACTTTACATTTAAATGAAAACGGAAAATTACAATCAATTGATGGAGTTGGTTCCTCCTTAAATTTAATAGGATCGGTGGTTCCTTTCCTTAATATGGATTCAGTCTTTCATGCTAATGCTTTAAAGGTAAAAATGTATGGAAATATAGGTCCTATCAACCAAGCCGACTCACTGAATATTGTAATCAATACTACCCGTTTTAAATTAAATTATAAAAGGCCTGCCGTAAGAGGTCGTAAAATTTTCGGAAATGTTGTGCCCTACAATAAAGTTTGGCGTACAGGTGCCAGCCTTGCCACCACCCTACAAATTGATAAGCCGGTGTATTTTGGTGATCAGGAATTGCCCCCCGGAACTTATTCCATGTTTACCTTACCAAATGAAGATGGCTGGACTTTGATGTTTAACAGGGAAGTGGGGATTTGGGGAACGGATTATAATGCTGACCATGATATTCTTCGATTACCGATGACAATATACCATTTGGAGGAGTCGGTGGAGCGAATGACAATTGAGATAAAGCCCTATAATAAGGGAGGTGTACTTCAAATTATTTGGGAAAATTTAATGGCTTCGGTCTATTTCGATGGATAATGTCCTTACCAAACCTTTTGTGATGGAAGCACTCCAGGCAAGGGTGAGGAACCTATTGAAATCCCGCAGGGAGTTAAAAGAAAAATTCGTCCAATCTATTTCCCTGGATCCTTTTGAAATGGCCGTAACCTCCATGGATCAAAGATTTATTCAAAGATTGCTGAAGGTGATGGAAATGGAAATTTCGGATACAGCCCTTAGCGTGGATAAATTGAGCCGTGAAATGGGAATGAGCCGGGGCACCCTTCACCGAAAAATAAAAGCTTTAACTGACCAATCAGTCTCTTAATTTATAAGGAGTTACAGGTTGAAAAGAGCAGCCCAATTGATAGAAGACCAATTCGGGAATGTAAGTGAAATTGCAGATGAAGTTGGGTTCAACAGTTTGACTTATTTTACCAGGTCTTTCAAACAATATTACGGAAGGACACCGACAGAATTTTTACAGGAGAAAAGGTAATTTATATACCGGCCAGGTTCAAACCACGAGTTAGGAATGGACTTCGACTGGCTCTACTATCCTATCCA
>JBBDSB010000537.1:0-3735 GCA_040905205.1 Cyclobacteriaceae bacterium | reverse complement strand
ACATTATTGACTTTCAGCTTTTTCATGATGTTGAAACGGTGTGTTTCTATGGTACGGATGCTTTTGTTCAGTTGGTCGGCTATTTCTTTATTGCCAATACCCTGCATGATCATGGAGAGGATCTGTTTTTCCCTTTTGGTGATGTCAAAGCTGGAAGAAAAAACGGGGTTTTTAGGTTGGGGATGTTTTTTTAAATTGAGGTATTGATTGACCAAAACTTTGCTGATGTCGCCACTAAAGTATTTTCCCCCTTCGTATACGGTATGGATGGCTTTTAAAAATTCTTCTTTGTTGGTATCCTTTAAAAGATAGCCTGCTGCACCGTATTCAGCAGCCTGAAGGATGTAGTCTTCGTCATCATGCATAGAAAGAACCAGGCATTTAACGGAGGGGGCCAATGTGGCCAATTTTTGGGTAGCCTCCAATCCGTTCATTACAGGCATCCGGATATCCATAATGATAAGATCAGGAGAAAGTTCCAGAGCCATCTTTATGGCCTCTTCCCCATTGGAAGCCTCTCCAATAATGAGCAATGATTTTTCCTCTTCCAGTAAAGTTTTGATGCCACTTCTTACTACCAGGTGGTCATCAGCCAGGACGATCTTTATCAGGTTCAAATTATTGGTCATGGTATTTGGGTAAAATGACGGATTTAAAAACATTCCTGTAACACGGCCACTATTGGATATAACCTAACAAATTACAGCAAAATCATTCTTTATTCCAAAGGAATACTGATTCTGATAGAAGTTCCTTTACCAATTTGACTATTGACCTCACAAAAAGCATTGATCAGGCTGGCCCTTTCTTTAATATTGAAGATCCCATGCCCAGAGGTGGAAAAGTGGTTGGTTTTTTCCAATTTATCCAGATCAAAACCCTGGCCATCATCCTTGATTTCAAGGTTAAGATGATAGGCACCGTGGGTGAGAATGATTTTAATTATTTTAGCTTGGGAGTATTTGATGGCATTGTTTACTGCTTCCTGGGCAATTCTATAAACATTGTTTTCTACGTTGCCTTCTAACCTGGATATAAAACCGGTCCGGTTTTCAAATGCCACCTCTATATCGGATACTTTGGTCATTTCTTTGGAAAACCTGCTGAGCACCGATACGATTCCATAATCCGATAAAGTGCTGGGTGCCAGGTTAAAGGAAATTCTCCTTATTTCTTTGATTACCCTGGAAAGTAAATTTTTAGAAACTTTTAGTTTTTCCTTTTCATGAGCGGTTTGTACCCTGTTGACACCTTCCAGGTTGTATTTCATAGCCGTAAGCCATTGTCCAATGCCATCATGCAAATCACGGGAAATCCTTTTTCGTTCTTCTTCCTGTCCTTCTAATATCAGCACTGACCGGTACCGTTGTTCCTTGACTTTCTTTTCTATCCTTTCTTTGTTGATTTCCCTGGATTTGGACTCCGCTTCCTTTTTTTCGGTGACATCGATTCCCAGGATTTTAATTTCCTCCGGCTCCCCATCAGTGCTCAAAATGGGAATAAGGCTGATTTTCCACCATATAAAATCACCGAATTCGTTCGTGGTTCGGATTTCCCCTGTCCAGGAACTACCCTTTATCAGTAACCGCTGTATTTGGTTGAGGTCTTTTTGGTTATATCCCTGGGAGGCCAACCAATCAAAAAAATGGACAGGGGTTGCAGTTTCATATTCCATGGTTTGCGTAAATTTATCTGACAAAAAAACCAAATTCCCCCAGGGATCAGATTTTGCCAGCAAAGAGAAATCTTCCACTTCAATTTCCACATCCAACAAATCCTGATAAGCCAATTCCAATGAATCATAAAGGGAACTGATTTCCCTGAGCATGTCTTTGGTCCGGGATTCCGATTCGGTAAGTTTATGGAAGGTCTTGCGTATATTCTTGATGGAAGGCAGAAAAATAAACCTGATTTCCAGACCTATAATTCCCAAAGCAAAAAACAACAACAATAATTCAATATTTCTAAGGTTAACTACCTTAGCCTTGGCCTCTTCTTCATGCTGTTGGACGATGGTGTCCATGCCGGAAAGAAATTCCGGTTCATATTCAATGATATGCTGGATGTGATTCGCCATCGATTCGGATTGGACCAAGATGTCTTTTTCCAGGATATTTAAAAGCGATTGCGCATTTTCCATAATGGCCCGATGTGATGGGGTGATTTGGGCATACAGTTCTTTCAGCCTTCTGCTGGCAGGTCGATCCGTTTTTTTGTGGGGATTTCCCTTTGTAAGGTCATGATGGGCAACCTGCCATTCTCTTAAGGATTGCCGAAGTTCTTCTGCCCATTTCTGCCTTTGCTTCAGCCCCTCCGTGTTTTGAATCAACAGCACACTTTTGCTGATCCGTTGGCTAAGCATTCGTTGCCTCCCGGCCAGGTTGATGATTTCCGCATCATTCTCCTGATCCTTTATGGATTTCTGAATCAAAAGCTGACTTAATATGATACTGATAGCAATGCCGCACAGGGCTACTAAATAATACCTGCCCAATTTTTCCAGTCGGGGAGTATGGAGGGATTCTTTATTTGGCTGGCCAGGCATAGGTAGGGAATTAGAATTAAACCGAAAGGTTAAAACCTAAGTAACAGCCTAAGGGTGTTGAAATCTCCCTGTCGGAATGGAGGGCTTTAATCTTCAAATCCCAAATATACATAGCCATCGGCTACTTTTATAGGATAGGTGGCCAAATCGCATAAATCCCCATTCAAATTTTTGCCGGTCTTTAATGAAAAGGTCTGTTTATGAAAGGGGCAGGCCACCTTGGGCTCTTCACCTTCAGATCCAATAATACCCCTTGAGAGGATCATCTGCATCCTATGGGGGCAAAGGTTTTGACAGGCGTACCACTCATTTTTTCTGGAAAATCTGAATACCGCAATCTGGAGATCGCCCAATTTGATACAGGAGCCTCCATCTTCGGGAAAAACCTCCGTCTTGGCTACTTTTTCCCATCGTTTGACTTTGGAAAGTTCTGAGGTTTTGTATTTTTCTAAATTTGTGATCATTATTGGGGGATTTTTATATCAGTACCTTTTACTTGTGCCATTCCACCGGGATTTTTTGTCCCCTTACCTCCTCAAAGGAAACGTTGGGATCAGGCTCCTCACTATTGACAAAATGTTTGAATCGGGCCCTTAACACAGGATTTTCCACCACTTCTTTCCATTCACAGGCATAGGTGCTCACCATGAATGCCATTTCCTTCTCGAATTCCACACCCAGGCCAAGGCTGTTCTGAACGACCACCGCACGGAGGTGTTCTATCCCTCCCTCCAGGCTTTGAAGCCATTTAGCCGTTCGGGTAAGCGGTTCGGCAGTTCTTATATAATACATCAGAAAACGGTCAAGGTATTTTATGCAATCTTCCTCACTGATATCATTCGCCAACAGCTGGGCATGCCGGGGTTTGGAGCCACCATTTCCGCAAACATATAGATTCCATCCTTTTTCTGTTGCGATGATGCCAAAATCCTTACTTTGCGCCTCGGCACATTCGCGTATGCACCCGGACACGCCGCCCTTTAGTTTGTGGGGCGATCTCAATCCCCGGTATCTTTCTTCTACCTTGATGGCAAAGGAAACAGAATCCTGTACCCCGTACCTGCACCATGTACTTCCTACACAACTTTTAACCGTCCTTAGGGATTTGCCATAGGCATGGCCGCTTTCAAATCCGGCATCAATTAATTCTTCCCAAATATCGGGTAATTGATCTACCCTGGCTCCAAACA
>JBBDSB010000536.1:0-3760 GCA_040905205.1 Cyclobacteriaceae bacterium | reverse complement strand
CAAATCCCCCTTTGAAAGGGGGTAAGAGCCTGTCCCGATTTTTTCGGGAGGGATTTTTTTGCCCCACCCCGACCCTCCCCTTAAAGGGAGGGAGTTTGACTTCGATATGATTGGAAATATTATATTGCTTACGTGAACAAAAGTCCCCCCTGAAGGGGGGATTTAGGGGGGCAGTCGGTTTTTTGAAGAACCGCCCTATACAAATTTCCCTAAACTTGATCCTTGTGGACCCTTAATTCTTTTTTAATTTGTTAGAATGGTTTAGCTTAGTCGGATCAAATTGACCATCACCTATTTTGAGCTAAAAATCCATCTTAATAACAAATGAAAAAAACTTACCCTTACTTTTTCCTGATATTGGCCATGGCCGCTTTTTTTTCCTGTGGCGCTGGAAATGATTCCATTGAAAGTCAGATCCCCTTCGACTCGGTTGCATTGGACCAGGGCCAATCCTCTTTTGAAAACAATTGCAGTAGCTGCCATGGCTTTGAACAGGATCTGATCGGACCCCATTTAGGAGGGCTGACCAGAGAGGAACCATTGGATTGGATCAGGGCATTTATAAAAAATCCAACCGAAATGATAAATTCCGGGGATGAAAGGGCAACCATGCTTTTTGATCAGTACAATACCTACATGCCTGCCTTTGGTCACCTTCCCGATGATGAAATTGATGCCATCATTGCCTATATGCATCAATACGAAGCGCCTGCCGAAAACACCAAAACGCGGGCAGATTCTGTTGTCAATCCCATTCCCGAGAAAATTCCCTTATCCGATTTGGTGGTGGAACTGGAGTGGATCACCACCGTGCCTCCATCCAGCGAAAATAAACCACTTACCCGCATTGCCAAAATGGATTATCATCCCATCACCAAAGACCTTTACATTATGGACCTTAGGGGTAAAATGTACCGGATGGTGGGCAATGAAACAGAGGTATACATGGATATGGAGCAATTGATGCCCAATTTTATCAACCAGCCCGGCCTGGCAACCGGATTTGGCAGTTTTGCCTTTCATCCGGAGTTCGAAACCAATGGCCTTTTTTATTCCACCCACACGGAACCTCCGGGTTCAGGAAAGGCAGATTATGCCTATGGGGACTCCATAAAGACCGCCCTGCAATGGGTCATCACCGAATGGAAAACCGATGATCCCCTGGCTGTTCCCTTTTCCGGAGAACCCAGGGAACTGTTTCGGATAGACATGGTCACCGGGATCCATGGCATGCAGGAAATCACCTTTAATCCCCTTGCTAAACCCGGTGATGAAGATTATGGGCTGATGTATATTGGTATCGGGGATGGGGGAAGCGTAGGGGCAGGCCACCTATGGGTATCCTATGGCCCTACCCAGCCATGGGGTGCGGTTTTGAGGATTGACCCACAGGGCAACAACAGCAAAAACGGACAGTATGGCATTCCTCCTTCCAACCCATTTGCAGGTAATGACAAGGGCTGGGTGGAAGAGATTTATGCCCATGGTTTTAGGAATGCCCATAGGATTACCTGGACCAGGGAGGGAGAAATATTGGTCACCAATATCGGCCAGAAACAGATTGAATCCCTTTATATGCTCCGGCCGGGAGATGATTATGGCTGGCCCGTAAGGGAAGGGCCATTTGTTATGGATCCGGAGGGGGATATCAATCAGGTATTTACCCCTCCTGGAAATGAATCGGAGTTGGGTTTTACCTATCCCGTGGCCATGTATGATCATGATGAGGGCAATGCCATCTCAGGGGGATATGAATATTGGGGGGACGATATAGCCGAGATGGAAGGAAAATATTTATTTGGCGACATTGTTCAGGGCAGGTTGTTTTATGTGGAGACGGCCGATTTGGAAAGGGGAAAACTGGCACCTATACAGGCCTGGCAGGTAAGTTTTGAAGGGGAAGTCCAAAACCTGGTAAAATTATCGGGAAGCAACCGGGTGGACCTGAGATTTGGCAGGGACCATGAAGGGGAAATGTACCTGTTCACGAAAGCAGACGGCAAAGTTTATAAAATGATAGGGGTAAAATAAAAGGACTAAATATGGACCCATTCAGAAGAAAAATGATCAAAGGAGGGATAGGATTAACTGCCCTGGCGGGATTGCAGCCGTTGAGCGGAATGGCGCACCCTAGATTACCGGAAAATTTCCTGATCGGTGCCTGTGATTGGTCCATCGGAAAAGCAGGAGATCCCCAGGCCTTTGAGGTGGCCAGGGAGATTGGATTGGATGGCATACAGGTGAGCTTGGGCAATGCCCAAAATGACATGCACCTCAGGCAAGCCTCTATGCAAAGCCGGTATATGGAAGCTTCCAAAAAGAGCGGGGTTAAAATTTCCAGCCTGGCCATAGGGGAACTGAACAGGGTGCCCTACAAATCCGCTCCGGAAACAGAGCAATGGGTGGCTGACAGCATCCATGTGGCCAAAGCTTTGGACTGCCAGGTGATCCTCCTGGCTTTCTTTGGGGAGGGTGATCTCAGAAAGGATGCCGAAGGCAAAGCTGAAGTCATCCGCAGGTTAAGGAAAGTGGCTCCTGAAGCGGAAAAACAGGATGTTTATTTGGCCATTGAATCCTGGTTGAGTGCGGAGGAGCACCTGGACATCATTCAGGCCGTGGGCTCCAGCCATGTCAGGGTCTATTATGATGTGGCCAATGCCACTAAAATGGGGTATGATATTTTCAAGGAAATGAAAATGCTGGGCACCGAATACATCTGTGAAATCCATTTTAAAGAAAACGGGAATTTACTGGGAAAGGGCGAAGTGGATTTTCAAAAAGTGAAGCACACCCTGAGAGAAATCGGGTATAAAGACTGGCTGATAATGGAAGGCGCCATTCCAAAAGGCGCGGAAATGCTTCCATCTTACCGGAGTAATTTGAAATTTGTCCAGCAACTTATGAATACCTGATCCCATGCAACAGTCCAAAACCGCTTTTTTATATTTACTATTTATTTTGGCCACCGTAGTATCCTGTGGTCAGAAAAAAAATCAGGAGGAATACCCCCTGTTTGTACCTGATGACCTGGAGGTCACCTTATGGGCCAGTTCCCCCCTTTTTTTCAACCCTACCAATATGGATGTGGATGCCAGGGGAAGGGTGTGGGTAACCGAGGCGGTGAATTACCGGGATTTTCGGAATTCCAAAGGCCATATGGTCAGGGAAGAAGGAGACCGGGTGGTTATACTAGAAGATACAAATGGGGATGGCCAGGCCGATTCTACCAAGGTTTTTGTGCAGGACAAGGACCTTCGTGCCCCTCTGGGCATCGCCGTACTCGGCAATCAGGTCATTGTTTCCTGTTCCCCATCGGTGATCATTTATACCGATGAAGACGGGGACGATGTACCTGACAAAAAGCAGGTATTTTTAACCGGATTTGGGGGAAGGGACCATGATCATGGGCTTCATGCCGGGGTGATGGGCCCGGATGGCAAATGGTATTTTATCACCGGCAATGCCGGGCCCCATCAGGTAAAAGGAAAAGATGGCTGGACCCTCCGCTCCGGAAGTGTCTATAATGAATATACCCCCTACAGTACCCAAAATATTCCGGCCCAGGTGAGTGATGATGGGGAAATCTATACCGGTGGCCTGGTGATCCGGGTGAATCCCGACGGGACAGGAATGGAAGTCATGTCCCATAATTTCCGGAATGCCTTTGAGGTAGGTGTTGATTCCTTTGGCAACATGTGGCAATCAGACAATGATGACCAAACCGCCTCCTGCCGCACCACCTGGCTGATGGAGGGCTCCA
>JBBDSB010000535.1:0-3762 GCA_040905205.1 Cyclobacteriaceae bacterium | reverse complement strand
TCCTTGTCTTTATCACTGTCCTTAAAAGATTGTTCACCGTATTTCCTGGCCAGGATGCGGGCGACCTCACCTACCTCTTCGGTGAGAATGGCCATATTGGTCAATTCACTGAAATACCTTACTCCTGTGGAATTGATCCAGGTATCCACCTTTTGTTGTGCTTCTTCAATGGTCATTTTTTAAATCTTATTTTGTATGGAACTGACTTTCCCTTCCTCCAGGTTCAAAATTTTATCAACGGATTCCGGAACATCTTCATCGTAATGACTGACATAGATCAAAGTAAGGTTGGTTTGCTTTGCGATCTGGTCCACTGTATTTTTAAAATAATAGCGCATTTCATCATCCATGCCTTGCGCAGCCTCATCCAAGACCAAAAGTTGGGGATGTTTGATCATGGCCCTGGCCAACAGACATAACCTTTGTTCTTCCAGACTTATTTGACGCAGTCCAAGATTGGCCAGGTGAGCAAGCCCAAAGGCTTCCAACCATTCCATGCCCAACTTTTCCTGTTCAGGTAAAATTTTCCGGAATAGGCCCATGGTGTCAAACAATCCGGACAAAACCACTTTAAGGCAGGTTTGGTTGGCCGGGAAATACCTGGATAGTTCTGGTGAAACGAAACCCATCGGCTTCTTCACCTCCCAAATGCTCTCCCCTGTCCCTCTTTTTCGGTCAAACAATAGCATATCATTGGCATAAGCCTGGGGATTTTCCCCCAAAACCAAACTGATCAAAGTAGATTTTCCTGCCCCATTAGGTCCCTTTATCAACCAGCCATCTCCTGGTTTCACCAGCCAATCCACCTGGTCCAAAATGATTTTGCTTTCATACCGGATGGTAACCCGGTTCAATTTAACGATAATCTGATAATTTTCCAGTCGATAATCCGTTAAAAGGGCACTTAGAGATCGGTTTGGGCTAAAACGGTTTTCCGAAACCAATCCATTCAATAATTTCAAATTGCTTTTATCACTTAATTCCTCCAATTGGCCCTTCCGTATCATTCCTTTTTTATGAATGGCGGCAGGAATTTCATCTACAGAAGTGGTCATAATTACCTGAATACCGGATTGTATGATAATTTTAAGCAATCGATCAAAATCCCTTCGAGTGGCCACATCCAAACCTGTTAAGGGCATATCCAATAAAAGCAACATAGGGTTTTTCAGCACTGCTGACGCTAATCCAAGCCTCCTGGATTCTCCATTGGAAAGCTTGATCAAGGATTTATCAGCCAGGGTATTCAGATTAAAAAGTTCCATCACTTTTTTTCGGTCCCAATATCCCTTAACAGGAGCAACTACTTCGCAAAGGTGCTCGGCTACGGTTGCGGCCTCCTCTGATTCAGAACTGTTGAACCTTTGCTGGTAATAAAAATTCTGTTGGTTCGCCTTATTTTTAAATGGATATTTTTGGGTAACTATGGCGATCAAGTCTCTAAAACTATTGATTTCACCCTTTTCGCTTTTCTTCTGTTGGTAGGCAAGGGCAAAATTCCGGGAAATTTTGCCTTCTACAATAGAGGTCCTTCCCAACAAAGTTTCTAAAAAAGCAGTTTTTTCTTTTCCTGAGGCAGCTAAAATGGCCCAGGATTCACCATTTTTAACCGTAAAATTTAGGTTTTGGAAAAGGGTTTTTCCCAAATGCCTGATGGTGGCATTTTGTATACTCATAAAAGCAACTTCGGTTTTCATCTGTTTATATTTTTTTTTCAGCGGTGAGATGCCTGTCCCGACCTTCGGGAGAATCTCGCACCTGCCTGCCGGCCAGGTGTTTGATAATCATCCCACTGTGTGACGATTTCGTCATGCTCGATTTCATGGGAAATAAATATTGAAGGAATTTGGACTGATTTATTTTAAAAAATAATATAACCAAAATTTTATTTTACTTCATCCTTTGGTTATTTAGAGCTTCATGCCATCAAGTTTTATTTTTAGAGTCCAGAATAATTGTTACTGGGCCATCATTGACCAACTCAACTTCCATATCGGCCCCAAATTCACCTGTTTCCACCACTTTTCCA
Organism: Cyclobacteriaceae bacterium; assembly: GCA_040905205.1. Taxonomy (GTDB): domain Bacteria; phylum Bacteroidota; class Bacteroidia; order Cytophagales; family Cyclobacteriaceae; genus Cyclobacterium. Next base: position 1,733 of record JBBDSB010000535.1, on the reverse strand, counting down.
AGATGGTCACCCATTTCCTTGATACACCTCTCGTACAGGGGAATGGCCACTTCAGGTTTGGCCGCTTTGGTATAGGAGGGTCTGTTCCCTTTTTTGGTACTGGCCTGTAGGGTGAATTGTGAAATCAAAAGGATTTCTCCACCCGTTTCCAAAATACTTCTGTTCATGATGCCATTCTCATCCGAAAACAGTCTCATATTGACCGTTTTTCTACAAATCCAATCGATATCCACTTGAGCATCTGCATCCTCTATACCCAAAAACAGCAATAGCCCCCGGCCTATCCGGCTTTTAAGCTGGCCTGCTATAATTACTTTGGATTCCTTAACCCTTTGGATGACAATAACCATGTTTCAGGAATTCATTTGATGCATTTCACTGGACGATATGGTTTCATGGCCTGCCATATCATTTTCAAGGGCTTTTTTGACCATGGCTTTCGCCACCTGATGATCATAAATGGGTTTGTATTTCTTAAACAGGCCTAAAAAGGTAATCCCTCTCATGATCACTTTACCCACTTCCTCCCCAAGCCTATTGGTCTTTCTGTTTCCCAATAAAATGGAAGGCTGAAAAATTCCGACGTAATCAAAATTAATACGTTTCAGATCCTCTTCAATTTCCCCCTTTACACGATTGTAAAAAATGGAAGATCGGGCATCTGCACCGAGTGAACTGACATAAAGAAACTTTTTTGCCCCAAGCCCATGGGCCCAGCGTGCAAAATTTATCACATAGTCATGATCAATTTTGTAAAATTTATCCTTGGACCCAGCATCTTTAAGGGTTGTGCCCAACGCACAATAAACATGAATAAGCATGGGATTGGTCTGGATTTGCTTTACCAGGTTCTGGTATTTACCCCCCAGGTCATTTTCTTTGATCTTTTCAAATAAATCCAGTTTTTCCAGCTTTTTAAAATCTACTTTCACCTGGATCAGTTTGGAATGTTTAAAAGCCAAATCCCTCCGGCCTATAGATATGACCCAATCATAGGCTGAATTTTGAAATAATTGATGAAGAAGTTGGGTGCCCACCAATCCCGATGAACCTGAAATTATAGCAATTTGGCTCATATCTGATTTTTTTCCCATTCCAAAAACAAGGCAATATCAGACTGAATGCTTTTAAAAATAGCCAATAAAACCGTAATATCGTCTACATACCCTACGAAAGGAATGAAATCAGGCACTAAATCAAGGGGTAGGGCAAAGTAAAATAGTCCCAATACCAATAAGCCAAGCGTTCGGTTGGAGAGCCCGGAATATTTTTTGTTTAAATGCGATTTTATCATTCTGATAAAAACCTCTAGTTGGAATTTAACTTCCGCAAATGCAGGGTTTTGGGAAACTTCCTTCCATTTTCGGGATACCTTATCCACCAACTTTCTGACTTTTTGATCACATGCCGCTATGTGGATAGCCCTGTCCATGTATATCGTTTTAACCTTTTCAAATATATTTTGATCCTTCTCTTTTGAATCCATTTTATCTTTATTAGTCCTTTAATAAATCTACTAAATAATAATTCCTGACATCTGATGCATCCATATAATTAAAAATACATTCTTAATTCGGATTTTATGCTTCGAAGGGCCAGAGACACCGTATCGTGCTCCTGCTCCAATGAAATCTGAAATATTTTCCGTGTCAGCTCAATACTTTTGGCATTACCCTCCGTTTGTTGGTAAGCCCTGTTGATCAGGGAAATGACCTGCTCCACCGCATTTCTGA
>JBBDSB010000534.1:0-3767 GCA_040905205.1 Cyclobacteriaceae bacterium | reverse complement strand
TTGAAACTGATCCAGGTGTCTTAAATAAAACGAGCCGGGTGGGTACATGGCAAAATGGGCTTCAAATGACTTCAAACCTAAATAGCAGCGCCGGTTAATGGCCTTCCTCAATTCTTCCATAATTTCCCAATAATTTATTTGTAAAGGTGTCAACAAGTCCTTGTCCAACCAAAAAACTTTATCGGATCTTATTTCCGGCTTAATGGCAAAATTTTCTCCATTGCCTACTCCGGCAAGCCTATACTGACCATGGTGCATCAACTCCTTTTGTTCCCTCAAAAGCTTTACGACAAAATCATTGGGGAAATAATCATTGATAACCGCCCAACCTTTGTCATGCAGGTCACTCACCACCTGGTCGTTTTTTTGATGATTTACTAAGGGGAAACCCTCCATAAAATTATTTTTTACCCCCCTCAAGGGAATTAGCAATATAAGAATTTTGCCAAAGGTTAAGCGGAATAAAATTCAAATTTTCCCTAATTAGAATTAATTTAGCAGATTGTCTCAACACCTAGCATTATGCATTTAAAATCAGAAGATATTATCAGGTTGGAAATAGAATACAATACTGGGGAAATACCTCCTCCTTTCAGCCATGTTTTTAAGTTAAAACTTTCTTTCAGCAAAAATTTCATTAACACCCAATTTGATATCCAATATACCGATAGGGATGATTTATCCCCAGATGAGATCATCAGTGAAGAATTTACGATGGCCGATGATTACAGCTATAAAGGTGAAATTCCTAATTTATGGGAAAAACTATTTAAAAAGCTTTACTTCGAGACCAAGTGGTCCAATCAAAAATCCTTAGGGGAAAAAGGCGGCATAAAGTTACTTGCCAAGGACATCCATGGCAAAATCACCCGGGATATTCCCCTTAATCAAGACCACTGGTACCAATTGTGCCAGGAATTTATCCAGGCTATTTACGAAATCAGTAAAAAGGAGGCCCCCTTAATCATCCAATTCAAAGAGATCAATGAAAATGAGGAGTTAAAGGTATTCATGGAATTTAAATTTTCAATTAGGAAAATAGATTTGACCGTAAACGGAACGAAGAAAAATATTGAATGGGAAGAAGGGAGAGAATTGGCCTCCCATATTTTCATTCCGGATTACGATTATGAGTTGGCCCAAGAAGCAGAACCTACCCAGCCAGGAATTTTTATAGACTGTGGAGATGGTTACTGGCACGAATTTAGCAATGGTGTATTTAACCTGGATGAAGGCTTTGATGCCAAAGGAAAAATCATTGCTGAATTCAGAAAACTAAACCAATTATAATTTTATGAAAACTTTAAATTATATTTTAGCCATTCTAATGGTGTTATCAGCATCCTCAGGCTGTGCCAACTGGTCAAACACAGGAAAAGGGGCCGCTGTAGGTGCCGGAACCGGCGGTGCCTTAGGAGGATTGATAGGTAGGAACCAGGGAAACACTGCCGGGGGAGCCATTATAGGAGCTGCGGTTGGAGGTGCTGCAGGCGCAGCCATTGGCAAATATATGGACAAGCAGGCCGAAGAATTGAAAGAACTGGAAAATGCTGAGGTAGAAAGGGTTGGTGAAGGCATCAAGCTGACCTTTGAATCTGGTATTTTATATGGATTCGATTCTTATGAATTAAACCCGGCATCACAGGAAAGTGTAATGGAACTGGCCCGTATTCTGAATGAGTATCCAGACACCTATGTTATGGTGGAAGGTCATACCGACAATCAGGGGGATGCTTCCTATAATCAGGAACTTTCCGAAAAAAGGGCCAATTCGGTGGCCAACTACCTCAAAATGCAAGGGGTTTTGGGAGAAAGAATCACGACCAAAGGATTTGGATTGGATAATCCAATTGCTGACAACGATTCAGAAGCCGGAAGGGCAGAGAACCGCAGGGTAGAAGTGGCCATCTGGGCCAACGAAGAACTGAGGGAGAAAGCAGAAAAAGGAGAATTGGAGCCTGCTTGAGTTTAAAATGGTGAAATCTTTAATTTGAGAGAGGGCTTTAGCGCCCTCTTTTTATTCCGTGGTCTTGGTTATGACATTTTTTAAATCAGTAATCATCCTGCCAATATCTTCCAGGGTAAGAGGTGTTTCCTCTTGCCTTGGATCTGGAAATTGGTTACTGATAAAGGCCTTTGCTTCCCAGATTTCCCTTACTTCAAGTATAGGAATCTCATAGGGTTTGAATAAATCATTGTCTGAAACGAGGAAAAGTTTTCCTTTTTCTTCAATATAATTAAAAACCCTTTTGTAAACAATTCCCTCGCTTTCTGTTACCAGAACGTAGGTTTTACCGCTTTTAACGTTAATTATATTGTCCACGTACGCACCAATAATGATGGTTCCCGAGCGCAAAGGAAGCATGCTGTCCCCATTGATTTCAAATGCCCGATGCGTTTGACCGGAAAGATTTGGAAGCCTGAATTGGGGGAGATTTTCCATAAATTCCGGATCACCAAATCCATTCAAGTATCCAGCGGAGGCCTTTTGACCTACCATACTGATCCATTCCTCGCCATCAACATCTAAAGTAACGGTAAGGATTTTCATTTTTTCTTTTTGTAAAAATTTACGGCCCTTTTGTGGAATATCCCAGAAAAGCAATTCATCCATGGACACATCATAAATTTCTGAAATAAGCGCAAGTGAAGAAAGCTTAGGATCGGATCTCCCATCTTCATAGGCCGAAATCATGGTTCGTTTTAGTCCCAGGCGCTGGGAAAGCTCCTGCTGGGTCATGGCTTTTAACTTCCTTAAATATTTTAAGTTTTTGGATAGGTACATGATCCCATCATTTAGGAGGAATAAAGAAAAAATTGATAATCATCTTTCCAATGCTGCTTAAAGGAAAATCTCAAAAGGTCCATTTTAGACCTCTTTCGTAGATCCAATCTTTTTTTGATTTCATTCATAATTTCTTCCTCCGAAGGAGATCCCGTTAAGAGGAGGTAACCATATTTGGATTGATGATCTTTTTGTAAGAAAAATTTAATCTGAAGGTTACCGGAATCCAATTTCTTGCTGGTAAAGCTGATGGTAGGTGTTTTAATCATGATGGCTAGATTATGTTCATAAAACAAACATTATAAAATTAATTATGTTATTTTTATAAACCTAATCCTTTGAAAAATATTTTTATCATTACATTAGTTTATTTTTAAACTTGTTTTTAATTTTTTTTATAAAAATAAATTTATTGTCACCTTATTTTTTATCCTTATTTTTTAAAAATATTTTTTTGCTGTAAAATTGGTTTAATTTTATACCAGTATAACAACCACATTACAAAATTAAAATTATGAAAAACATTAACAGAAGAGACTGGTTAAAAACCAGTGTATTGGGTCTTGGATCCATGTCTTTGCTTTCCCCTTCGCTTACCGCCGGAACACCTACCACTGCCGTAAAAGCATGGAGTAATGAAAGTATGCTTTGGGAGATGAATCTCATTTATAATGAGGTTAAAATGAAAGCCAGGCTTCTGGCCAATGAAAACCCATTTGGTCCCTCCCGAAGTGTTCAGAAAGCCATAGCCGCTTCCATTCAATATGAACCTGACCATGTTTTGGAAAAATGATGCAGATAGTATAAACGCTTACGAAGAAAATAACCACAACCACTAACAAACCATATTATTGTGATCAGATTTATTTTTGTAATTTTCAAAAGGAGCCTTTCAGGTAATCGGCTCCTATTTTAAAATGGTCCCCCTTTTTTCATATCAAAAATTAATAACCTGAGATTCCGGTTAAAAAATGTCCTACTT
>JBBDSB010000533.1:0-22537 GCA_040905205.1 Cyclobacteriaceae bacterium | reverse complement strand
AATTGATAGGTGCAAGGGTAGTGGCACCTGAAGGCGGAGAGCTGATTCAACAATTAAGTATGGCTATCAAATACGGCATAACCGTGAAAGATTTGGCAGACAGTTTTTACCCCTATTTGACATTGGGAGAAGGCATCAAGTTAGCCGCAATAACTTTCGGAAAAGACGTATCGAAATTGAGTTGCTGTGCAAACTAATATCCTTTGAAAATGTCCATAATCTTAAAAAGTTAGTTTTTCGGGAATTACAATTTCAACGGCTAGTTAGCCAATATCATCCATTCAATGTGGGAGGTTATGCTGCTTTAGATTATTAAAAGGAGATACTTTGGACGCAAGTCTATTGACGCTTTCACTCGTAGGCTATTGTAAGCCCGATTCACCGAGAATGACTTCCACCTGTGAACTCATTTATAAACGCTTATCCAAAAATAATCTGATTTACCGCTATATAAACAATGATTTTGATAATTACGTAAGGAGGGTGCTTAACAATCAGCTTTAGGTGGATAAAGATCTAAATAGCAGAAAACTCATGCTTATTTAGATTATCCAGTTCAATATAATGGAAAATGATATCGGCAGACCCTTAGCGGATATTTCCACCGATTTAAAATTCTTCGGGGAGGGGAGATATTACTTTTCAATAAGGGCGCATTTTTCAAGAATGACATGCTCATACATTTCAAAATCTTCATCATAGGATGCACCGGACCGGATCACTCCCTTGACGATAATTTCTTTCCCTTCCATTGCATCATCAACCTTGGAATCGTTTGATTCCAAAAATGTACATTTCACTCCGGCCTTATCGGATGCCGACTTCAGTAATACCACTTTTTGGTTATTAAAATCTTCACTGATGGAGGCGACGGTACCGGACACTTCCAATACCTTGGATTCGCCACCCAGGCCCAGGTACTTTTTATTGGCTTTATCAGGATCCGAAAGATATTCTTCCACAAGCTTTGAAGCTTCCACCTGATAATCTGCTTTTGTCGCCTGAATATCCCGATGGGGCTTGTTATACAAGTAATAGGCTACACTTCCGGCAATGATCGCTCCCAATACAAAAACAATAAGAGAGATCTTTATGATTTTCTTTTTTTTCATTTTTATGCTAATTTTGACATCTCTTTTCAAAGGTCCTGGTGAAAGTATCTTTTCCAAAGGGTTAGGATATCCTGGAATGAGTCTCTGATGAGAAAATCTTTTCCATGGATCGGGTCAGATTTTCTGATTTTCCTTTTTGGGTAGCCACCTTCAGGTTGGTTTCCAATCTTGTGAAAATTTTAGCCATCATGATGCTGGATACCAGGCTGATTTTTTCACGATCAGCATTTTCAATATGCTTTCTGTACCTGTCCATTTCTTCTAACCTAATCATTTCTAGGGCCTTACTTAAACTTTTCAAAGCCAATCGGATATGATTTTCCATGTCTATTATTTTTTTTGAAAGAAGAAGCGGCAGGGATTTTCCCTGCCACTAAGAAGTGATGACCATTACCGGGCAAATAAAGCTTTGCCCAAACCGCTGCACAGCTAATTACTTGGAAAACAAATAATCCTGTGAGGCAGCCTGGGAATGGCAGGAGCCACACATGCCCTCCATCAGGGTGGCTCCCCTCATCACCATATCGCCATCTTGGGCTATTTCACCATCCTGGGTCAGCATGAACCATTCCCAGTCATTGTTGTTCGGGTTGAACCCATTCCCCCGCTTTACCATGGCCGTAACCTCCATGTGATTTCCTTCTCCATCTTTGGTGTCTTTGACTACCAGCGTACCTACAGGGAACTCCCCGTCGGCATTTCTGTCCGCATCGTCCTTCACATAAATGGTCCTTGTAACGTTCTCGTCATTTCCTCCGTGGGCAGCTCCCAGGGAGGGATCTGGTCCTACATTCATGGCCACTTCTGTCCATGAACGGAAGTTGGCAAAATCAGCACTGCTGGCAACAAACTCTGGATTTGTTTCTTCTTCTTCATCCTCATTGCATGCCTGAAAGAACAGACCTAGTGTAAACACTAAGGCCAGGTAATAAATTGAGTTTTTCGCTTTCATAATTTTAGTATTTAGTAAAACATAAATTTGATAATCTAATTATTTATCGTCTCTTCGAATGAAGCTGAAAGGTCCGCGTGATGTTAAAGCCAAAATGAATGTCACCATTGAAAAAATCCCCAGTTGTTTCAGTCATAAACCCTCTCTCAAATGTTGGCCGGGAATTGGTAAAGTGGAGTTGGAAAACATGGCCTCCTGTTTCGATATCAAATCCTATGGCTATGGGGTTTTGATAGGCATTGGGACTGTAATTATTAAACTGGTAATAATATTCAAAAGTAAGGGCTACACTAGGGGTCAATTTCTGCCTTCCGCCAATTCCGATGGCATAGATCAAATTGTCTTCAGCAGCGGTGGAAACCAGATTTCTATGAACCAAAGAAGGCATTATTTGAAATGAAAGGGAATTGCTGAATTTTCTGGCAACCAATAGTTGATGGGTAAAGGCATACCTGTCTGAGCTGCGGTACTCCCTTTCAGGGTTGGGCCAGTCCAGGGAGTTGATGGACATATTGCTGTACATGACCACTGATACCGGTGATGCTCCACCGTTCCCCTGCCTAAGGAGCCGGTATTTCAAAAATCCATCATATACTTTTTGGAATGAACTTCGGCCCACACCTATGGTGAACCGGTCAGTTAGAGAATAGTCGAGCCCAAGTCGAATGTTTGCATCATCCAGACCAAAAAGGTTTTTTACTCCTGAATTGATGGTGCCAAAACGATGAGAAATAATGAAATCCAATGCCCCCTTGTCCCGGGTTTCTACGGAGTGCCCATTGATTAACCTGGTTCCTTTAAAAGTACTTCCTATGAATTTTTCACCTTCTACCTCTTCTTCTTCCAGAATTTGAAGAAGATCGTCCTGCGCAAAGGCGAAATTGCCCACTGAAAAAAGAAAAAAGAGCATCAATAAGAGTTTTCGGCCTGTTTTATTACTGTTCTTCATAGGGGTCATAATTAAATTCAAGGTTTACATCCACGGTTTCAGCTATGTTACGTGCTACGACTTTTGGAATCTTAATTTCGAAATCAGCCACTTTCAGTGGGAATTTTGTCGTTATTTTTATCTGATTTCCATCTATTTCCATTTCTCCCGGCACCGAGATTTCCTTGGTAATCCCATGAATCTCTATTTCGCCTTTGGCCTCCACCTCCTGTATCCCCTGGTCCTTATGGTAATTTTCCACCACACCGGAAAATTTGGCCCTGGGGTATTTATCGGACTCCATAAATTTTTCATTGAAATGCTGTTGCATAAGGGATTTTTCGAACTCAAAAGTCCTGATGGGAATCGTAAATGCTATTTTTCCTGTCTCCAGATCAAAAATACTTCTGGTATTATAAGTATGAGCTTCTATATTCTCCAAAGGTGCTTCGGAAAAGAAGGAAACATGGTTCTGGTCAGAAAAATATTTCTGGCCAAATACCATGTTCGACCATAGCAAAACCAGTAGGATTAATTTTAAAGCTTTCATCTTTTTATAATTGTCTTTTAATGGTCATATGCCTGCCTTAAGGTCGGCAGACAGGGAATTTCGCATGTTTTATAATCATGCCTCCGTGTGTCGCTTGCGTCATGCTCGATTTCATCTTATTATAGGTTTCAATGAGATCATTAGTTTTCAGGATAGCCATTGCTTATCCATAATTCAATGGTTTCTATCGTACAATCGGATAATTTTGTCCCTCCCTGCGGCATGGGGGCAAATCCCGGAAGATGATCTATGGCTCCTAAAAAACGGCCATTTTCAACTTGGACGGTTAATGTGCCATAACTTTCTAAATTAACATTTCCATTAGCAAGGGAGGAATTATGACAAGTGACACAATTTCTTTCGATGATGGGCTTCACAAAGGAAGAAAAAGTGATGTCTCCGGATGTGTCACAAACTTCATCAGAAAATAGGTCTTCCTCATTATGAAATGTGCAGTTGAACAGAAACAAGGTTAGGCTGCAGATAAGTAATCCTGATCTGGTGATAGTTTGTTTTCTTTCCTTTAGCATCATCATATTTTTTTGCCTTGCAATAGTGTTTGACCAAACAGACGAAGCGATTGGCCAAACCTGACAAATTTTTTTAATTATTTTCTTAAATTCGGAGGCCGTTAAGGAGAAAGGCGAAAAAGTATCTGAATTAATTCAATTCAGACTTTTCCGGCTCGTTTATTTCAACTTCTGCTAAAGTGTTTTGGATTCAGTATTTGGAAGTTAAGTGACCTGTCTATACTCACCGAGAAAAATGTTTGCTATGGAAGAAAGAATAAGGAACCTATCATATAACTAAACGGCTTTCTTTTTGATAATCTGTCGATTGCATTCTAATCATTGTTATCAAAATAGCTAATAGAAGTACCGCTCATTGATGAACTTCGATTTTAATATATGGCAATTTGGTTAGTTTGAACGGTTTCATATTTGATTCCGGGCTTTTTTGGGAAAAAAGTATAAGCAATCAAGCCTGATATCAAATTTGTAATGAAGTTTCCAAATGATCGGTGTCTGGAATGCTCTATCTGGCACAGCTGACTGCCGTCAGGCAAGTTGTTTTTCAGTTCGTCATTCACCGTTTCAATGACAGATATTTTTCTGAGCATAATCTTATCCTTTAATTCCATTAGAGTATTTTTCATGTTGTTTCTGATATTAGTAATCAGGTGAAGGACCTGTACATAATGGATATAAAAGTGTTTCATATTTTTAAATCCCCGGGTATGAAACATTACCATGATGGTAATGACCTCACTGGGGCTCATTTTCGGGGTTCTCCTGGGCTATTCCAGCAAATGACACAAGGGGATTTATCAAACTCATTCGCAACACTGAAACCGACAAATTGATAGGTGCAAGGGTAGTCGCAGCTGAGGGCGGAGAACTGATACATCAATGAGTATGGCCATCAAATAAGGCATAACCGTAAAATATTTGGCAGACAATTTCTCCCCCTATTTGACTTTGGGAGAAGGCATCAAATTGGAAGCAATAACTTTCGGAAAAGACGTATCGAAATTGAGTTGTTGTGCGAGTTTAATACTTTTTGAAAAAATTCCTCGATTATAGGCCTCAAGTTTTGTCAGGAATTAAACTTTTTTCGACTGATCTGTAAATATGAAATAGAGCATGTCTCAAGCGACATATACTGAGATGATTATCAGTCATGAGAGATTCCACCTGCCTAAAGGACGGCAGTCAGGTGTGACCTAAAAAAAACAAATTTTAATCATAGAATATTTTGGGCCAAAACCAGATAAAAGTATAGGCTTCAATTTCATGACATGCAGCAATCAAAATTGGTAGTAGCGTTAATTCAAAGGAGAATCTTCTATCTAGACAAGATAAGCTTCTACTCTTCTCTAACTTTTAAATAAAACTAAATTTTCATTATGGATTTTGACCTTATTATCATTGGCACCGGTGCCGGCGGTGGCACTCTGGCCGCCAAATTGGCACCCACGGGAAAAAAAATCCTAATCCTGGAAAGGGGCGATTACATTCCGAAAGAAAAAGAAAATTGGGACACCGAAGAGGTCTTTATCAAAGCCCGCTACAAAGCCAGGGAAACCTGGCTCGACAAAAACAACAAGGAATTCCATCCCGGTATCCACTACTGCGTGGGCGGTAACACCAAAATGTACGGTGCTGCTTTGTTCCGTTTGCGCGAAAGGGATTTTGGCGAAATTCAACACCACGGGGGTTTATCGCCCGCTTGGCCCATTTCGTATGACGACTTAAAACCCTATTATATGGAAGCCGAGAAAATGTACCACGTGCACGGCCTTAGGGGTTCAGACCCAACCGAACCCCATGACAGCAATCCGTATCCGCTCGGACCGCTTCCACACGAACCCAGAATACAGGAATTGTTTGATGACATTGAAAAACTGGGGTTACAACCCTTTCCCTTGCCCATCGGGGTGAAAGACCCCGAAAAAGGCGACGCACCGCTAGTGCTCGACCGGTTTGACGGTTTTCCCGACCCCACCGAATCCAAAGGCGATGCGCATATCATGGGAATCAAGGAGGCATTAAAGCATCCCAATGTAAGCCTGATGACCAACGCCCGTGTTGAAAGGCTGAACACCGATGCTTCCGGTAAAAAAATAAGCGAAGTGGTGGTTAGTTTCAACGGTGAACAACAGATTTTCAAAGCCGATTTAGTGATTGTAGCCTGCGGTGCCATCAACTCTGCCGCCTTGTTGCTCAACTCGGCAAACGATCAGCATCCCAATGGATTGGGAAATGCTTCCGATGTAGTAGGGCGGCACTATATGGCGCACAACAATTCGGCCTTATTGGCCATTTCCAAAAAGCCCAACCTCACTAAATTCGGAAAAACCTTTGCCGTAAACGATTACTATTTTGGTTCGGATGATTTTGAATTTCCCTTGGGCCATATCCAAATGCTCGGAAAATCGGATCCGGTCATGTACAAAGAGGACGCACCGGCCATCGCACCCGGTTTTACCTTGGAATTGATGGCCGACCACGCCCTCGATTTTTGGATGACCTCAGAGGATTTGCCCGATCCCGAAAACAGGGTAACGCTCACGGCAGATGGACAAATACAACTCACCTACAAAGAAAACAATTTGGAGGGGCACGAACGCCTTCAGGAAAAACTAAAATGGATGGTATCGAATGCCGGTTGCGAACCACATATTTTCCCAAGCCACCTTTATTTGGGCAAAAAAATACCATTGGCAGGAACGGCACACCAATGTGGTACCATCCGTTTTGGTACAGACCCAAAAATCTCGGCTTTGGACATTTGGTGCCGATCGCATGAGGTGGAAAATCTTTTTGTGGTAGATGGCAGTATTTTCCCATCGAGCTCTGCTGTCAATCCCGGGCTGACTATTATAGCCATGGCTTTGCGGGTGGGCGAATACATCAAAAACGAAGTATTATAATCAACCAAACTTATGGTAAAGGTAAGCATCAATCGGTTCCTTATAATTTTACACTTCGTTTTCATCAATTTTTCTATTGAAGGACAGACGGCCAAAAACGTGAGCGAAATCACCATTACGGTGAGCGATCTGGATAAAATTGTCTCCTTTTACACCGAAGTGTTGCCGTTTGAAGTCTTGGACACTTTTTCGTTGGATGCCAATACAGCCACACTGCTTTACAAAGTACCGGATAATGAAGCTGTTGTAAAAATGGCACGTTTGGGCTTGGGGGAACAAACTTTCGTGCTACAGGAATTTCCGAAAGCCATACGACAAAATGTTATTCCCGCAGACTCCAGGAGCAACGACCTGTGGTTTCAGCACATTGCCATTGTGGTTTCGGATATGGACAAAGCGTATGACATACTCCGTGAAAATAGAGTGACTCACGTATCTACTTCTCCACAAACCTTGCCCGATTATATTACGGCGGCCGCCGGTATAAAAGCTTTTTATTTTCGGGATCCCGACGGTCACAATTTAGAAATCATCTATTTCCCCAGGGGAAAAGGCAACCCGAAGTGGCAAAAAAACACCGATCACCTCTTTTTGGGCATAGACCACACGGCTATAGGAATTTTCGACACGCCCAATCAACAGGCTTTTTACGAAATGCTGGGGTTGAAGATTGCCGGAAAAAGTGATAACTACGGTCCGGAGCAGGAACACCTCAACCAGGTTTTTGGCGCACGGTTGGAAATCTCGGGCTTAATGGCACAAAAAGGTATCGGCATCGAATTTTTGGAATATGTTGCACCGCCCGGTGGAAGAAAATATCCGGTAAACAGCGAAGTAAGCGATCTTTGGCATTGGCATGCTTCTATTGAAGTAGCAGATTTGGATGCGCTGTACCCACAATTAAAAAATCGGGATATCGAAATCGTATCCAAAGAAATTGTTCAACTCAAAAACACCAAACTCAACGCGTCAAAAGGCATGTTAATCCGTGATATGGATGGGCACGCTGTATTGCTATTTGAAAAGTAACAAAGGGGTTTTGGTTTATTTCCCTTTTCAACTTTAAACCTTGAACCGTTAATATTAAAGACTTAAAATTATAAAGAATCCAGCGTTTAACTATTTAATAAGATTCACGGGACTTAGTTTCAGGTTGAAGGTGCAAGACAAGATTATATTTCAAACGAAAATGCACCTATAAGGGCCGTTGGAGGGAAACAGTTATACGCTCTGCACTTACCCTGAAATTGTTAACTTTTGCGCCTACCGGAGCCATTGTGGCTGCTCCTACATGCAGTCTGCCCGAAAGCATTGGAGGAGAAAGAAACTGGGATTACCGTTATACCTGGATAAGGGATGCCGCATTTACCCTTTATGCTCTTATGCGAATTGGTTATACCCGGGAAGCAGAAAGTTTTATGCACTGGATAGATGAAAGATGCCATGAATTAAGACCTGATGGCTCACTGCAAATTATGTACGGTATAGACGGCAGGCATGAGCTTACAGAAAGCATTATCGGCAATATGGAAGGCTACAAAGGTTCAGGGCCGGTTCGCACCGGAAACGGTACATACGATCAACTTCAATTGGATATTTACGGAGAGTTAATGGATGCCGTTTATCTTTATAACAAATATGGCAGTCCCATTTCGTACGATCTGTGGACTCAATTACGCAAACTTGTAAACTGGGTTGCAGCCAACTGGAATAAAAAAGATGAGGGAATCTGGGAAGTTCGCGGTGGAAAGCAACATTTTGTGTATTCAAAACTTATGTGCTGGGTAGCACTGGACCGGGCCCTGCGTTTATCTGAAAAGCGATCTTTTCCTGCTGACAGGTCCTACTGGATAGAGGAACGTGATAAAATTTATGAGGAAATTATGGAAAAAGGATGGAATCTGGAACGTGGAGCATTTGTGCAACATTATGAGAGTCAAGCACTGGATGCTGCCAACCTGATGATGCCACTAACATTTTTTGTATCCCCGACAGATAAGCGTATCCTGAAAACCATCGAAGCCACACTCAAAGATCCTGAAGAAGGAGGACTGGTTTCAGACAGTCTTGTTTACCGTTACAATGTAAAAGAAAGCGATGATGGACTGAGAGGCGAAGAAAGCACTTTCAATATTTGCACCTTCTGGCTGGTTGAAGCCATGACCAGGGCAGGCCACACAGATAAAAAGAAACTGGAACAAGCCCGGCTTATGTTTGAGCAGATGCTGACCTATGCTAATCATCTCGGACTGTATGCCGAAGAAACAGGACCTCATGGCGAAGCCTTGGGCAACTTTCCCCAGGCGTTCACTCACTTATCACTGATCAGCGCAGCTTACAACCTTGATAAAGCTTTGAAATAGCGTTTTTTGGTTTGAAAAATGCCAGCATTTTGAAGGCTTTAAAACATCCTAATGTAAGTCTGATGACCAACGCCCGTGTAGAAAAGCTGAACATCGATGCTTCCGATAAAAAAATAAGAGAAGTAGAGGTTAGCTTCCACAGTGAACAACAGATTTTTAAAGCCGATTGAGCGATTATAGCCTGCGGTGCCATCAACTCTGCCGCCTTATTACCAACCTGGCAAACGACCAACATCCCAGTAGATTGGGAAATGCTTCCGACTTGGAGGGGCAAACCTTAAACATTTAACCTTGAACCTAAATAATTTTAAACACTTAAAACTATAAAAATGGTACAAAAACCGAACAAAGGACTTTTGGGCCAAACGGCCATCATTACAGGAGCTAACTCCGGCATAGGGGCTGCCATTGCTAAAAATCTGGGCATGGAAGGCGCAAATATTGTAATCAATTACATTTCCAATCCCGATGTAGCAGAAGAAATAGCGCACTCCATCTGCGAAGACGACCTCTGTGGGCGTGCCATTACTGTCAAAGCTGACGTGAGCAAGGAAGATCAGGTAAAAGCCATGTTTCAGACGGCTATTAAAGAATTTGGCACGGTAGATATGGTGGTTCCCAATGCGGGCATCCAAATCGATTATCCCTTGCATGAAATGCCCATGAGTGCCTGGCAAAAAGTAATGGACGTTAATCTCACCGGGCACTTTTTGTGCGCACGTGAAGGCCTAATAGAGTTTATACGAAGAGGATTAAAACCCGAGGTTTCGCATTCCCTGGGCAAAATCATCCACATCAGTTCGGTTCATGAGGTAATTCCGTGGGCAGGCCATGCCAACTACGCTGCTTCCAAAGGAGCCATAGTGATGTTGATGCAGAGCATCGCCCAAGAATACGCCCCGATAAAAGTCCGCGCCAACAGCATTGCGCCCGGAGCCATAAAAACCCCCATCAACAAAGAGGCGTGGGACACTCCGGAAGCCTTGGAAAAACTCAACCAACTTATTCCCTACAAACGAGTGGGCGAACCAGAAGATATCGGTTCGGCAGCAGTATGGCTGGCCTCTGATGAGTCAGAATACATAAACGGCACCACCATATTTATCGATGGTGCCATGACCTGCTATCCCGGTTTCTCCACCAATGGGTAATGGTATTTTAACCAAAAAGTAAACGAGCCGGTCCGTAACCACAGCTGACCTAAAAATTAATGAAATGAACAAAGAACAAGAACGATTGGACGCCCATTATAATGGGGAAACAAAATGGCTGAAATGGGGACCTTACCTCAGCGAACGCCAATGGGGAACTGTGCGGGAAGATTACAGCGAACACGGCGAGGCCTGGGATTATTTTCCGCACGACCACGCCCGCAGCAGGGTCTATCGCTGGGGCGAAGATGGCATAGCCGGAATTACCGACAGCCTCAATCGACTCAATTTCGCCGTGGCTCTTTGGAACGGCAAGGATCCCATCATCAAGGAGCGTTTGTTCGGTCTTACCGGGCCGCAAGGCAACCATGCTGAGGATGTAAAGGAACTGTACTATTATTTAGACAGCACGCCTACTCACTCTTACATGAAACATCTTTACAAATATCCGCAGGCTGCTTTTCCGTATGAAGAGTTGGTGGTGACCAATCGCTATCAACCCAAAGAAATAACGGAATTTGAAATTTTAGAAACAGGCGTGTTCGACAAACAGAAATACTTTGATGTGATTACCGAATACGCCAAAGCCAATGAAGAGGATTTATTGATAAAGATCAGCACACACAATCGAAGTGATGCAGATGCGCCCATTACACTGCTGCCCAATTTGTGGTTTACCAACCTTTGGAGCTTTGGTCTGCAGAAGAAAAAACCCAGTCTAGAATTGACAAAAGCCGAAAAGGAGTTTTCTGAAATAAAAGCAAAACATCCCAAACTGGGTGATTACTATTTTTATTTTGAAAATGCCAATCGCACCTTATTCTCTGAAAACGAAACCAATACGGAAAGGCTCTACGGGCAGCCCAATTCAACCCCAAGACCTAAGGATGCTGTAAATGATGCCGTTGTTTCAGGTGATTATGCAAAATTTGATGGCGTAACCCAAGGCACCAAATTTTCTCCCTTGTACGAGGCAGAGGTTCCAGCCGGAAAATCGGTTGAATTTCGATTTAGATTGACGAAAGCGCAGGCTAAAGCAAATCCGCTAAAAACCACCTTTACCAAAATCTTCAAAGAGCGGTTGCAAGAGGCAGATGCTTTTTACGGTGAATTTTCCAACCCGGAAACCCATGCCGATCTGGCGAACATCCAACGGCAGGCTTTTGCAGGAATGCTTTGGTCCAAACAATATTACTACATCGACATGCTGCAATGGCTCAATGGCGATCCCGGACAAATACCACCGCCGGAAAGCAGGAAACTCGGGCGCAATTCCGATTGGAAAACCCTCAACAACCAGGACATCATCTCCATGCCCGACAAGTGGGAATATCCTTGGTATGCCGCTTGGGATTTGGCCTTCCACTGCATCCCCTTGGCCATGGTCGATGCTAATTTTGCCAAGGAACAGCTCGTCTTGTTCTTACGGGAATGGTACATGAAACCCAACGGCCAACTCCCTGCCTACGAATGGGCATTTGGCGATGTGAATCCACCGGTACACGCCTGGGGCTGTCTGCAAGTCTATCGTTTGGAGAAGGAAAAAACGGGAAAAGGGGATGTGAATTTCCTTAAAAAAGTGTTCCAAAAATTGCTCATCAACTTCACCTGGTGGGTCAACCGAAAAGACCATAAAGGCAACAATATTTTTGAGGGCGGTTTCTTGGGCCTGGACAACATTGGGTTGTTCGACCGCAGTTCGGCCATACCCGGAGGCGGCCATTTGGAACAGGCAGACGGCACAAGTTGGATGGCGATGTACTGTTTGAACATGCTGGATATGGCGCTTGAAATTGCCCAGGAAGATCCGATTGGGTTTGAGGACGTAGCCACCAAATTTCTGGAACATTTTGTCTACATCGCAGAAGCTTTGAACCAACGTTCGGAAGATTGGACCGGTTCCTGGGACGAAGAAGATGGCTTTTTCTACGATGTACTGGGAATGCCCGACGGCAGCTACATTCCTCTGAAAGTGCGGTCACTTGTGGGTTTGAGTACCCTTTTTGCCACTTTGATGGTAGATAAGGAACGTCTGGAGAAATTACCGGATTTCAAAAGACGTCTCAATTGGTTTAAAAAATACCAGAGTAAAAATGCCAAGCATTTGGTGATGGACACCGTGAATGACGGTGGCGATATGTTGCTGTCCCTGGTGCCCAAAGACCGATTGGAACGGGTACTGAAAAGCCTGCTTTCCCAAGAGGAGTTTTTCTCCCCTTTTGGCATCCGTTCAGTTTCCAAAAAACACGAAACACCTTATGTGGTAAATATCGATGGTCGGGACTTTGGATTAAAATACGAACCCGCAGAATCCACCACGAGCCTGTTTGGCGGTAACTCCAACTGGCGCGGCCCTATTTGGATGCCGATGAATTACCTGCTCATCCAATCATTGCGGGAGTATGATAAATATTATTGCGATAATATGCATGTATCATGCCCTGACGAAGAAGAATTTGTCGGTTTGGGAAAAGTTGCCAATAATATATCCACCAACCTCATCAAAATGTTCCAAATGGACGAAAACGGAAAGCGACCCGCACACGCCCTGCACGATATATACCAAAAAGACCCTTACTTTAAGGATTTGGTCTTGTTTTACGAATACTTCCAAGGTGATAACGGCCGAGGCGTAGGTGCCTGTCACCAAACAGGATGGACAGGACTGGTGGCCAAACTCATCGAAACGCAACTTAAAAACGGAAACCAATGATCCAATTTGTAAACCCCAATTTCCAATTGCTTTGCGGAACTGAATGGATTGTTACCAACGGTTTAGGCGGATATGCCTCGGGCTCGCTTTCGGGGGCAAATACCCGCCGGTACCACGGCTTGCTGGTGGCATCACTCAATCCGCCTACACAGCGGATGGTTTTGGTTTCTAAAGTAGAGGGAAACACCACCTTCGCCTTTGCAATGGTTTTGGCGGCAACCGGTTTTTTGGGCATCGGATTTGGATTAGCACTCACCGCACTGAACCCTTTTGCTTACCAACTGTTTGCCGGTAAAGAAACCTCGGCATTGACGGCATTGCATTTTTTTCTGGGAATAGGCACGGCCACTTCGCCACTGCTCATCAGTTATTTTACTTCCTTGGAGATGTGGTGGGGCGCATCTCTGGTAACAGCCGGTATATTGCTGCTGCTTTTGTTTTTTACGTGGACACTCCCCTTAAAATTATCCGCAGAAATCCTCGAAAAAGAAGTTTCCACAGATACCGTGAAATTGACTATTCCCAAAAGGTTGTGGTGGTATATCATAGGCGTATTTTTTTATGGTGCCTGCGAGGCTACCTTTGGAAGTTGGGGCGGTGTTTTTTTGGAAAAGCAAGGCGGGCTCTCAGTAGCAAAAGCCTCCTTGGGACTATCGCTTTTTTGGGGTTCGGTAGCCGTGGGCCGCATCCTGTTTGCCCTTATAGCCCTCAAGTTTAAAACCAATTGGCTGTATGTGGGCGCACCTTTTGTTTTAGCCCTTACTTTTTACCTGTTGCCACAGGTCAATTCAGAGGTTTTGTATCTGTGTGCCATGGCTTTGGGTGGATTGGTCATTTCTTTTTTACTACCCAAATCGTTTAGCAATGCCACTGCGGATTTTCCCAAACATGCTGCCTTGGTTTCGGGATTTTTAGTGGCCGCTTTGCAATTGGGCACCGGTTTTAGTGCCAATCTTATCGGGTTTATGAATGCGAGCTATCCACTTTCCGCTTTGTTTCAGTTTTCAGCAGTGTATGCCTTAATTTTTGGTGGGGTGCTTTTGTATTTATTAAAGGATTTCAATGCGAACAACTAAATAATTTGTACACTATTTAATAACTTGACAAAAAGAATTATGACTAAAATAATAAAATTATGAATGGCTTGATCATATTTGAGATATGAAGGAAGATAATTCATTTCTGCCAAAAACGATGTTATACTTCAATTTTACATTGCTCATCATAGCACTGCTTGTCAGTTGCAAGACAAATTCAGAAAAAACGGACCAATCCTATTCCCTTCCCGAGGGGTATTCGCTTTCAAACGTGCACGAAATTTTCCTCAATCAAGAATTAAGGGAAATATCCGGCATCGCTTGGCAAAATGGACGCCTTTTGGCAATCGAGGATGAATCCTCTGTGATTTTTCGCCTAGATTCGAAGACTGGAAAAATTCTGGAGAAGCAAAAATTTGAAAAAAATAAGGACATAGAAGATATTTTAATTCGTAACGATACTGCATGGGTACTCAGAAGCAATGGTAATTTGTACAGGGTCATTGAATTTTTAACCGATACTCAGGAGACAATTATTTTTGATTTCCCAATAAGCCAAAGTCGTGATTTGGAAGCGATCGCCAGCCCTGCAGGTGGATCGGTAATATTTCTTTTTTGTAAAGTTTGTGAATGGGATGAAGGGCCGGAAAAAGTATCCGTCTTTCGCTTTTCTTTAGAATCTATGGAGTTTGATACTGAACCATATCATGTCATTCATAGGTCTCAACTGAAGTCAGTTCTTTCCAAAAAATGGAAAGATGTAAAAATGCAGCCATCTGCTGCCGCCTATCACCCGTTGACGGGGGAATTGTACCTGATCTCATCCACGGGCAAGTGGCTCATGACCCTTGACAGCGATTGGAATCCCACTTCGTTTCATTGGCTCAACCCTAGGCTTTTCAAACAACCCGAAGGAATAACCTTCGATGATTCCGGCAACCTCTATATTTCCAATGAAGCCGACTCCGGAAACGCCAACATATTACTCTTTCCCTATCAGCGATGAAAAAATATTGGTTTTTACTTAGCCTTATCATTTCTCCCCTTTTTCTCTTCGCACAGGAAATGCCGTTAAAAATGAGAATTTACCTTATTGGAGATGCCGGAGAAATGAAGGAAGGTTTTCATCCGGTGGTAGAAGATCTAAAGTCAAGGTTGCCCTCAGAAAAGGCTAGTAAAACTCATCTTATTTATCTGGGAGACAATATTTACCCTTTTGGAATGGCCGATGTTACTTTTGGCTCATTTGCTGGAAGAAAACCGGGACAAACCCGGCAATTAGTCGATATATCATTTCCTAAACAAACTCAGAGAAAAATAATCCCTCTTGTCAGTAAAATGCATATCCCATGAAAATCCTGTTTTTGCAGCCAAACTGTCCAGATCTGTCAGGGAGTATTTCTGGGACACTTCAGTATGGATGACTTCGTATCGATCAAACTGAAATGTATGCCCAGGGATGGTGACTTCCTGTTTTTTCAGGCTGACCAAAAAACTCATGGCCGTCCCGTTGAGGGGATTGTAGGTGCCAAAATGATCAAAGGATTGCAGGTCAAAATTCCCACCCAATTCCCTGTTTATCCTTTCCAACAGGTTTAGGTTAAATCTTTTGGTAATACCCTTCCTGTCATTATATGCCGCAGAGATGGTACGGGGATTTTTTTTGAGATCCACTCCCATCAGAAAAAAGTCACCGGGGTTGAGAAAATCATTGATCATCCGGATAAACTCAATAGAGGTGTCCCCAATGAAGTTGCCGATATTACTCCCCATAAACATCACCATGCGGGCTGGAATCCTATCCTTGAGTCTGTCTATGGTATGGAAATAATCCCCAGGCAAAAGCTTTATGGGCAAATCAGGCAAACGTTTTTTGACAATATCCCTGTTTATTTCCAGAATTTCCGCCGAAATGTCCAGAGGAAAATACGTTGGTTTTTTCCCCTCCTAAATGGCCCTTTCCAGGAACTCCACGGTTTTGCTACCATCCCCTGCTCCCAGTTCTATGACATCCATTTCCTCAAAAGGCAATTGACTGGCTATCTGAGCAGACTGTTCTTTGATAATTTCCATTTCCCACTCGGGAAGGTAATATTCATCCATTTTCATGATTTCCTGAAAAATCAATGAGCCTTTTTCATCATAAAAGTACTTGGAAGAAAGGTGTTTGTTTGTGGTACTTAAGCCCTCGACTACATCCTGTAAAAAGGTATTGCTGCTTTTTTTCATTTGTAAATCATTATTTTTTTTTTAAAGTGGCATTCCCCAATGGAAAAACGTGTATTGGAAGGCAAATTCACCTGCCGGATAAACTGAATCCTTTGGCGGTTGGGTATAATTGATCACAGATTCCTTCACAGCTCTCAACAGCAAACCTGCCCCCATTCCCGTAATGTACTTCATGGCCATCCAGGAAAATCGGCCGTATTCCGGGTGTTCCATTCCATGCCTCAGATTCCCAAGAGGAGTAAAAGCCAAGAAAAACAGATGCAATACTGCCAGAAATCCGATCCAAAGATAAAATCCTCCAGGAATGGACATGGAAGACCCTGTCCAATCTAAAAGCTTTAATTTGAAGAATTCCGGGAAAACCAAAGCCGTCACCATAAAATCAAACAGAATGCCACTGAAAAAACAAATATTAGTTTTTGATTTACAACAGCATCGATTATGAACGGTTTTTTACTGTTTTTGGCTTGAAGAATTGCGGCTTCTATATCTTTGGAATGAGATACCCTTACACCATCACCACCACATAATTTGGCGTATTCGGCAAAATTAACATTGTCCTGTTTTAAGGCTTCAAGAGCAGGTGCTAAGCCTACTTGTTCCATTTCCAGCTTAACAAAACTAAGTTCTGAATTATTAAAAATTAAAATTTTAACCGGTAACTTATACTTCACAGCACTTATAAAATCCTGCATGGCCATATTAAAAGCCCCATCCCCACTAAGGCACCAAACTTCCTTTTCTGGATTTCCCATTTGTGCACCAATAGCCACAGGTAGACCAACAGCCATGGATCCATGATTAAAAGACCCTATTAGCCTTCTCTGAGAATGAAAAGAAATATGGTGAGATGCCCAGATGGCAGAAGTCCCTGTCTCCACCGTGAAAATAGCATCGTCCGAGGCAAATTGGTCAACAAACCCCGCAAAAATTTGGGGATGCAGAAGTTCATTATCCCTATGGGGAGAAGCCTCTTCTTGCATACTTTTTTTCCATTTTTTAAAGTTTTCTTCCAGCTTATTTAAAAACGAGGAATCCTCTTTTTCTTTAATTTCGGGAAGAAGAAGATTTAAAAAGGAATGCATATCACTCCAAACCCCTATATCTACCGGGGTCCTATTCCCAATGTTTTCCTGTCGGATATCTACCTGTATGGTTTTGGTTTTATGGGGAAGAAAATCTATGTATGGAAATGTTTTTGAGAGAGTAAATAGGTCAGGGTGTTTCTCCATTATACTACCGGTACTCAGGGTTTTTAAAATTCCAACGGGTACCATCATCCCAATCTTTTCTGGAATTTCCGTAAGCGGGATAGCCGCCCTGCTCTTTGAGCATTTTTGCCAAATGCAATAAATTGTAGGTCATAAAGGTGGTGTTTCTGTTTGTAAAGTCTGAATCAAAGCCCACCGGTATTTTTAATTTTTCACCTTTCCACTCGGTATCTCCATAGCTGGCTCCGGGACCCACTTCACCAATCCAGCCCGCATCTGCTTGTGGGGGAATACTGTAACCTAAATGCTGCAATGCATAAAGCATCCCCATGGCGCAGTGTTTTACGCCATCTTCATTCCCGGTGATTAAACATCCGCCGGCTTTTCCATAATACACATATTGCCCTTTATCATTCTGAAGTCCGCTCATAGCATATAAACGTTCTATGAGTTTGCTGGCAACAGAGGAGCGTTCTCCCAGCCAAATGGGTGTGCCAATCACTAAAATATCCGCAGCCGCTATTTTTTTATAAAGTTTTGGCCAGTCATCTATAGCAGCTCCCCCTTTGGTCATATCGGGTTGCACGCCCACAGGGATTTCATGATCTGCCAGGCGTATCACTTCTACGTCTACACCTTCAGATTCCATAATTTTTATGGATACATCCATTAATGTGCGGGTGTGACTAGGGGTGGGAGATTTTTTTAGCGTACAATTAACATAAACTGCACTTAAATTGCTGAAGTCTGGTTTTTTCATAGTTTTTTTTGTTTTAGGCATATGCCTTTTGATTATTCTTTTCTCGAAAAATACTTGTATAGTAGGTGTTTCCTACGGTTTTTGATACTGCCATACCGAAAATAACATGGCCTTTTTAGAAGCGGGCAGGTTTAGTGTACTTCCATCACCGCCCACGATCCGGTATCCCTTCTACTGCCATTACAAAAACTATCGTAAGCCTCAGGGTTGATAGCCCGCACATCGGGAAACAACTTCCAGTTAATTCTATATCGTGCTTGCCTACCGGAGGTCGGGAAAATGCACTTCCGATAACTGCTTTTTTTTCCCAGCTTGGAAATAACACCTTAGGTAACAAATTTTGTTGATTTTTTAAACAGATAGCGCACCGTAACGTCTACAGCCTGAAAGTCGAGAGGGGAAGGTCTGGAAATATGAGCGAAATCGAAAAAGTAAAGCGAATGATTTTCAGATGATTGTATTTTGTCAAAAAAAAATTTCGGAAATTCACTGGATTTATCCTTCCTGTTTTGGTGGGTATTTTGTAGGCTCATGTCAATATTTTTAGAAACTTTAAGTTACTTAAAGCAAGCCATTTTTCATAAGAAAAACCGGCTTATTTTGGCTCCAAGAGCCATTTCTTTTCTTCACTTAAAAGCATTACCAACTGGTGCGGCCCTATTTGGATGCCGATGAATTACCTACTCATCCAATCCTTGAAAGAATTTGACAAATTTGACGGCGGCGAATTGCATACTTCCTGCCCCACCGACCAGGGAATCTGTGTCGTTTGGGATTTGTTGCCAAAGACATATCCCAACTCTGGCAAAAAACGAAGGTCAATTGCCAGAAGTTGTGGTTATAATGATGTCAGGAAATGTAATTTTAACGACTTATCTAGTATGGATTGGTTACCGAATAAAATAATTATGAGCATTAAATTATGCTGGGATATAATTAAACCATTGAGCAAATACTATGGAGATCACCTTTGAATCCTGATATTGTCTTAAAAGCCATTTTTGCCACTGGTTTGTTGTTCATCGGGTATCAATTGTTTGCCTCATGGAGAAAGGAGGAAAGGGAAAAACAAGAAAAGGAAAACAGGGAGGAATTCAAAAAGATTTATGAAAGAAAAATTACGGATAACCTTGGAAATACCTATCAATATACGGTTTGCAATAAAAGTATGGGCCGGATATTTGCTGCAATAGGTGGCGCATTTGTAGGGATGATTTCGGTAGGTTTGGCCGAATTACAGGAATATCACCTGGTGGCCCGTTGCAAGGTGCCCACTCCGGTAGCAGTGGCTACTTCTATATTTGTGGTAGTCATTACGGTTCTGGTAGCTTCAGCGGGTCACATTATTGAGTTTTCAAGGGCTGGTAACAACGAGATGAACCTTGTTCTCAGCATCGTGTTTTTCACCATTCCCGGTGTGATCATAGGTGGGCAATTGGGACCAAAACTGCAAAAAATTATTCCTGAGGATAAAATGAAAATGACCATTTCCCTGCTTTTTGTAGGGATAGGCATATTTATGTTTTACACATTGGTACCGGGAACATAAAAAAAAACAGGAATAGCCAACACATCATTAAAAGTTAGATTTATTAATAACAAAAATAAATGAACATGAAATTTGACGCAATCATAATCGGATCAGGACAAGCCGGTACCCCTTTGGCATTTAAACTGGCAGCAAAGGGTAAAAAAGTGGTCCTTATAGAAAAAGAGCATTTGGGAGGCACCTGCCTGAACGTAGGATGCACACCCACCAAGACATATGTGGCAAGTGCCCGCAGAATGTTTGATGCCCTCAATGGGGAAATGCTGGGTGTGCACATTCCAAAAGGTACCAGCCTAAACCTAGTCCAGGTAAAAAAACGTAAGGACGAATTGATCAAAAAATCAGTTGACGGAATGACAGCCGGCATAGAAAAAAATAAACACATCACCTTGATCAAAGGAATGGCCAGATTTACAGCCTCCCATACCGTTGAGGTGAATGGTGAAGAATTGACTGCCGAGAAAATTTTCATCAATGTTGGAGCCAGGCCCTTTATTCCAGAAGGATTTAGAAAAGTCAATTTTCTTACCAATCAAAGTATCCTTGAGTTAGAACATTTACCCGAGCATCTGATCATTGTAGGAGGAAGCTATATCGGCCTGGAGTTCGGGCAAATGTTCAGGCGCTTTGGCAGTAAAGTGACCATCATAGAAAAAGCAGACCGGATTATTTCAAGGGAGGGCAAAGATGTGTCCTATGAAATACAAAAGGTGATGGAAAGAGAGGAAGTTGAGTTCCGTTTGATAGCAGAATGCATTCAGGCCAGAAAAGGAAAAGATGGTAAACTGGTTGTTTCGGTAAAATGCGAAAATGGACATCCTGAAGTCAGTGGATCGCATTTACTGGTGGCGGTAGGAAGGATTCCCAATACAGAGGAGCTTCAACTTGAAAAGGCAGGCATCAAAACCGATGAAAGAGGGTACATCCGAATAAACGATACACTGGAAACCAACATCCCTGGGGTTTATGCATTGGGAGATTGCAATGGAAAAGGTGCATTTACCCATACTGCCTATAATGATTTTGAAATCGTTTATGCCAACCTCTACGAACAGGGAAACCGAAAAATAAGTGACAGGATCCTCAACTATGGCTTATTTGTAGACCCACCACTAGGCAGGGCTGGAATAACGCTACAAGAAGCAAAAAATCAAAACCTTGACATATTGGTCGGTTATCGTGCCATGGACCGCATAGCCAGGGCCAAGGAAAAGGGAGAAACAGATGGGTTTATCCGAGTAATTGTAGATAAGAAAACGGAGAAAATTCTCGGTGCTACCGTTCTGGGAGTAGGTGGAGATGAAATTATTAGTAATATTCTCACTCTGATGTATGGTGGACTCCCATACACCGTGATTCGGGATGGGGTATTCCCACACCCCACGGTAGCCGAATTGATCCCAACCTTACTGGAAACTTTGGAGCCCTGGTGATGTGGTAAGCGAAGGAATAATCAATACACTTTTTCCCCCTTCTTCAGCCACATGCCCCACATTTTATTGTAGGTATGTACCCGATCGGTCTGCTCGGAATCTGGGGTAAATACCGGATTGTCCTCATTTACCCAATGAAAAATTCCTCCATAGAGATTGTAAACATTCCTGAAACCGGCGGCTTTTAATTTTTTGCCAATTTCCTGACTCCTTGCTCCGATAGAGCAATAAACGACAATGGTTTCATCCTTCGGGATTTTCGAAACAGAAGCCATGGAGAAGGTCTCATAACCTACCCAGCGGGCACCCTCCAGGTGACTGACGGAAAACTCCTCCTGCTCCCGGGTATCCAAAATCACCGCATCCTCCAACAGGTCTTTCTGCTCGGGATAGACCAGCTGAAAATCCTTCTCATAGGTAGTATTCAACAAGGCTTTAAACGGTAGGCTTTGAGCAAAAGCAGGGATTGCAAAAAGGACCCACCATAAAAGGAAGAGTGACCGTAGAAATTTAACGTTCATGATAAATTAACATTCATTTCCAGGTAATAATTTCCCAATACCCTCAAAATATAAAGGAAAAGTGATTTTTGAATAAGGTTTTACCAGCCCACGTATCCTGGAGCCCGAACACCGTTCATCCGAAGGTAAACCAAACACTGCGCACGGTGATGGGCCTGGTGGTCTCGCAACAGGTAAAAAATATTTTCCTTCGTCATGGAAACGCCCCTAAATTCAATTTCTTCGTTCAAAAGGGAATCGGAGGCATTCCGAATCAACTCCATCACGTAGGCATTGGCCCTGTCAAGGATTTCCAGGACTTCAGCTTTCTTTAAGCTACTAGTGGCATCCTCCTTATGGTAGAAGTTTTTACGGTTTCCGGTAATGATTGAAGTAAGCGAACTGATATTGTCGGTAATGTGAAGCAGTTGCGTTTGAAAAGACATGGCCTCAGCTGTGGGTTTGAAGCCATAATTTGCTTCAGGCATGGCCTCGGCCACGGCTTTTGAATACTCCATGTTACGCTGCCAGACACCGGAATAGTGATTCCTAAAATATTCTTGCGCTTTTAAATCCGTTCCAGCCATAAGCAGTAGCAGTACCATCCATCGAACCA
>JBBDSB010000532.1:0-3773 GCA_040905205.1 Cyclobacteriaceae bacterium | reverse complement strand
ATGTGAAAATTATGAACAGCATGGTCAGGAATTTTCATCCAATCCAATTCCATTTCGTTCAAGAGTCCCCCAAGGTTTTGATCATACCAATTCCAGATTTGTCTTCTTTTCAATTGAATCACTTCCTGTTCCTGTAGCTGGGCCCACAGGCAGGCAGCCATGATTTCAGAAGCCCCAAAGGCACTTCCCAGGCTGATCCATTCGTAATGATCCACTTCTCCCCGGAAATAGGCCGACCGATTGGTGCCTTTATCCCTAATTATTTGTGCCTGTTGGAAAAACCTTTCATCATTGACTACCAGAAGTCCTCCTTCCCCGGTACTTATATTTTTGGTTTCGTGAAATGAAAAAGCAGCAAAATGACCAAATGTTCCCAATGCCTGAATTTTACCGCTATTGTACCGATAATAAGCCTCCAGGGCTGGGGCAGCATCCTCTACTAAAAATAAACCATATTGTCGGACAAGAGCCATAATTTTTTCCATCTCACAGGCAATGCCTCCATAATGGACTGCAACTATGGCTTTGGTTTTTTTGGTTATCAGGCCCTCAATAATGTCTTCATCCATCCCGGGAAAATCTTGCCTGCTGTCCACGAAAATTATTTTACATCCCCTTAAAGCAAAGGCATTTGCTGTACTTACAAAGGTAAAGGAGGGCATGATGATTTCATCACCAGGCCTCAAATCCATGAGTAAAGCCGCCATTTCAAGTGCTTGGGTACAAGAGTGGGTCAAAAATGATTTTTTAAAACCATACTTGGTTTCTAAAAAATCCTGGCACATTTGGGTGTACTTGCCATTGGCCGATATTTTTCCCTCATGAAAAGCATCCATGATAAATTCAGGCTCTTTTCCAGTAAAATAAGGTCGGTTAAAGGGAATCTTTTCCATGACAACTCGACTTCAAAAAATGATCAGGTTAAGGGACTGTCTTTATGTTGGTCTTTGGGTAAGGGCTTCACACCAGGTTTATTATAATAATTTAATTGGGAAACTCCGCCTGAAACAATGAATTTCATGATTTCTGTACTGTTGACATTCTCCAATTTACGGACCTGACTTTTGGGAACCAAATAAAGGTTGCCGCTGAAATTATAGGAATGGGGGAAATATACGGCCACCAATTCATCTTCCCCCAAGACGCCCAGGTCATCCTGGGTCATAAATCCAAGCCTGGACATGTTATCGGAAAGCTTGACCACAATAGGGGTATTGAATTTTTTCTTATCCCCTACAAAGGCAGACATCAGGTCCTTGATACTGGTATAAAGAATATTTACCAGGGGAATTTTAAAAACTATTTTTTCCAGGGTTTCGAATAAAGATTTGGTAATGAATATACTGGTAAGGTAGCCCACCAGCGTGACGAAAAAAAACATCACAATAATACCCAGCCCCGGCACATTTACCGGAATGATATTATCCAAAAACTGAACCGCCAGAATGATAATATAAGCTGTAAGAAAAAAGGGAACAACAAAAAGCAATCCCCTTAAGAAGTATCCTAAAATTCTTTTGGAATTAAAACTGGACATGGCTACAAATTTTACATTTTATTGTCTCAATGATTCACATCAAAAAAACCCTGATCTTCAATGAGGAACAGGGTTTTGATTTTTTAATATTTTTGAGGTATTATAGATCTATCCCCATAAAGGACATAAATGCAATCCCCATTAAGCCGGTAATCAGCATGGTGATCCCAAGGCCTTTTAATCCATTGGGGACGTTGGAATATTTAAGTTTCTCCCGAATGGCGGCCAAGGCGATGATCGCCAGAAAAAACCCTGTTCCTGATCCAAACCCATACACCGCAGCTTCCGCCAGCGTATAGTCCCTTTGCGCCATAAAAAGGGAACCCCCCAAAATAGCACAGTTCACGGCGATCAGAGGAAGAAAAATTCCAAGAGACCCATAAAGCGCAGGGGAAAACTTTTCCACCACCATTTCCACTAATTGTACCATGGAAGCAATAATGGCAATAAACATGATAAATCTAAGAAATGTCAAATCGATAGTGGCGAAAGATTCACCCAGAAAAGCCAAAGCGCCTTCCTTTAATATAAACTCATTTAAGAGCCAGTTTAGGGGTACGGTAATAGACAACACAAAGATAACTGCCGAACCTAAACCCAATGCCGTGCTTACCTTTTTAGATACTGCCAAAAAAGAACACATGCCAAGAAAATAAGCGAAAACCATGTTATCAATAAATATTGATCTTATTGCTAGATTGAATAATTCCATATTGCTAATTTTTTTTAATGTTCAACGTAACCTGTCTTGGAGCGCTGCACCCAAATCAGCAAGCCAAGGATAATAAATGCCCCGACTGGAGATACAGCCAACCCGTTGGTTGCCAATTGAAAATCCCCTCCGAAAATGCCCGAGATGGTATCAAAAATAGGTAGACCAAACAGGGACCCTGATCCCCATAATTCCCGGAAGAAGGCAACCGTAAGAATGATCCAGGAATAACCCAGGGCGCTTCCGAACCCATCTAAAACGGAGTCATAGGGTTTATTTCCCAAGGCAAAAGCTTCCAGTCTTCCCATAATTATACAATTGGTAATGATCAAGCCTACAAATACGGACAACTCTTTGTACATATCAAAAGCAAATGCTTTTAAAACCTCGTTAACCAAGGTCACCAAAGTTGCCACTACTGCCAACTGTACAATAATCCTTACCCTAGTTGGAATTTTGGATCTGAGCAGGGAAATGGTAAGATTTGCCATAACCATTACAAAAATCACGGATAACGCCATCACCAAGGTGGGTTGCATCTGCGTGGTTACGGCAAGGGCCGAACATATCCCCAAAACCTGGATGGTAATAGGATTATTATCCACCAGGGGATCCGTTACCAAGGTCTTTCTTCTTTTTGAAAGCAGGGCCTCGGCATCTTTTTTTACTGTATCTTTTTCAGCTGTTTCTGTACTCATAATATCTTCTGTATTGAAACGTTCAAAATCAATTTGTAAAGGCCATTTCAGGAGAGCCACCCATTTTCTTTTTCATATAGGATTGGTAATGTTCCAGGTAACTGCTGATCATTTTATTTACCCCCCGGGCAGTAATGGTGGCCCCTGATAAACCATCCACTTTATGAGGATCCCCGGAATAATCTTTTCCTTCCCCCTTTTGCATGGTAACAGAAACCAAATCCCCGTTTTCATCATAAACGGCTTTTTCTTTATATCTTTCCTGAACATCCGTTGAAGTGATCCTAGCTCCCAATCCCGGGGTTTCGCCCGCATGGGAAAAGGTAATTCCTTCTATGGTGGCCATATCTGTCTTAAGGGCCAGGAAGCCCCAGATATTATCCCATAATCCATTACCGTAAACCGGAAATATATAGGACAACACCTCTTCTTCACTCCCTTCTTCATGATAAATGAAAACTGGATATAGCCTGTCTTCCGGAGCCTTTTTATAATTTTTACTGACATCCACCGTCTCTGCGGTAACAGGAGATCCATCTTGTTCCTCTACTTCTTCTCCTTCAATATTTACTACCATGGAAGATATCCTGTTTTCATAGTAGGTATTGATTCCTTCCGGTTTCATTTCGTCGATGTCGTCCGCTGACATGACCGCACCAAGGATCTGTTTTTTGGTATCCAGTTCTTCCGCTTTCTTCTGAATGGGTTTTAACACCTCAGAAGTACCTGAAAGCAATAAGCCCAAAACCACTGTCAAAATGATTGAAAATGTAATGATATATCCGTTAGACTGTTGCACGTTGTAACCTCCTTTTCTTGTTTGCTT
>JBBDSB010000531.1:2727-3787 GCA_040905205.1 Cyclobacteriaceae bacterium | reverse complement strand
AGTTCTGCTGAGCTTGTCGAAGCACCACAGTACGTACGGGTCTCGTAGCTCCACTGCACCCTGACCTCCCGATACGCAGTGCTACGGGACAAGCTCTCGCTAAAACCATCCCGCCACCTGGCCCGTCGCTAAATCAGTCTCAAAAGACTGATTCTTAACGCTCCGTCCTACCGGACTGTTTTTAACGCTCGGTCCTATGCGTAGGCATGGTCTTGGTCCACTCCCAGTCTGAACAGGTGCCCTAAAACCATTGCTATTCCAAATTTTTTATTTAATTCCCCCAGTAAAACTAGCCTTTTTTAATGAACCTTCAGGAAGCTTACCAAAAACTCAAAAACATCCTTATAAAGGATCTGGCCGATGTGGAGCGGCTGACGGTTACCCTGATTTTTGGATTGCTCATCTTCCTGGCTTTTTTTTACCTCTCCAAATGGATGAAGAGGCTGGTCAGCAACCACCTTAACAAAAGAACAAAGGACCCCCTTTGGGCAGATTTTATCGCAGCTGGCATACGGGGGATTATTCTTTTATTTGGCATTACCCTGATGTTCCGGTTTATGGGTTTGACCGGCCTGGTCAGCGGGATGCTGGCAGGAGCAGGAATTACCGCTTTTATCATCGGTTTTGCCCTGAAAGATATCGGGGAAAATTTTCTGGCAGGCATCATGCTGGCCTTTAAGCGGCCTTTCCGTATTGGGGACATTGTGGAAATCAACAGCATCAATGGAAAAGTATTGGCCCTAAACCTAAGAGACACACAAATTAAAACAGGGGACGGGAAGGATGTATTTATACCAAATGCCTCCATCATTAAAAGCACCCCTGATCAATTTCACCATGGATGGTTTATTAAGCTATGAGTTTAAAATTGGGTTGGATTACGGGGCAGACTACCAGAAAGCCATGGACCTGATCAAATCCACGCTCACCACCATCCCCGGCTTCTTAACTGAAGATAATAGCCCAACGGTATTTATCGAAGACATGGCTCCCAGCAGCCTGACCGTCAAAGTCACCTATTGGGTGGATACCTATGACCCACTACAACCTGATCTTAAGG
>JBBDSB010000531.1:0-2627 GCA_040905205.1 Cyclobacteriaceae bacterium | reverse complement strand
GGTTAAAAGGTCGATAGGTCGATGGGTGGAAAGGTAAAGATCAATTTAGGCTTGCAAAACCCAGTTCATCTCGTTTCGGCATTGCAAATAGCGAACAGCCGAGGAAAGTTAAGGGTTAAAGCGGTCGGTATAGGGCTGGAGCGTTCAAACCAACATTTGGCTTTTGAGCTTGTATTAGGTAGTAAAGTGGTTGTTAAGGGTTAAAAGGTCGGTATTGGATTTACGAATTAACCCTTAACAAATTTAACAATATGGTTCACTACTCCTTTACCAAGAAAATCACAGAAATACCTTAACAAAAACAAATAAGGACCTTAACCCTTAACAATTTAATTTCCAATCACTACATCAAACCATCAACCTAAATCGCCCTCACCTCCCTATCTTCTTCAATGTGTTTAATACCATTGACCTTCAATTCCTGAAGATTGGCTTCTTTGCCGGAGCTGCATCCAGAAATGATGCCGGAAAAGGTCAATACCTGCCTGATTTCGCATCCCTTTTCCTTCAGGCGCTCAACCACCAATTCTATATGCTCTATCTGGTCATCCTCTACAGCGGCTATAAAATTTTTGGGCTTTTTTTCCATGACTGTTTATTTAGGTGCCTGAACCAAACCAGCCCCTGCGTCCATTTCCGGTAAATCCAATTTGAGGGCGGTATTGGTCAATTGCTCCCAAATGGCTTTGGCTGAGGCATTGGGATTTGCTTCCCATAATTTCGCAGCTACACCGGCCACAAAAGGGGTCGACATGCTGGTGCCGCTGATGATGGCGTATTGTTGGGGCATTTTCCAGGTGCTGTATATATCCACCCCGGGAGCGGCAATATCCACTGCGCCCCCATCGACATTGATACCGCCGCAGGAAAAATTGGCAATTCTGGACCGGTTGTCCACAGCGCCTACCGCCATAATGTTGGGACAATTGGCAGGATGGTTGACAGGCCTGATGTCTCCCTGACTCCTTCGGCTGTCATTCCCGGCCGCAGCGATGATGATGGTACCCTTATCCAGGGCTTTTTTTGCGATGTCATTATAAATTCTGGAATATTTATCATTGGGTCCCACGGATGCGCCCAAAGACATGGAAATAATTTTGCATTCATGGTTAAGGGCCCATTCCAAACCTGCCAGAATACCGCTATCACTTCCGGAACCTGCATTGGAGAGTACTTTTCCGGCAAAGAGTTTGGCTTCTTTTGCCACGCCATACCGGATACCCGAAGATTTGTTATCCCCTCCGGTGGCTATACCGGCACAATGGGTACCATGCCCGTTCCGGTCATCTACTTCTTCCCCGGAAATAAAAGACTGGGAAACAATATCCCTTTCCGAATAATCCGGATGTTCCAGGTACATTCCCGTATCCAGGATGGCGAGATTGACCCCCTTCCCCGTGAAAGAAGAGGCCAGGGACTGAATGGCATGGATACCCCAAAAGGCAGTTTGGTCATCCTCATAGATGATTTGGGGCGGTTTGTCCACTATCGGAGGACGGTCATTTTTGAATCCAAAAATCTGACAGATAAAATTCCAAATGGCCAGTGGTAGAGACCGGGGTCCGGGATTCCCTGGTGTATGCAAAGCATATACATACCTTTCCGGCTCCATGTATTTAAATGCCCTTTTGGCTCCAACCAGGGTATTGATTTCTTTATCGTGGTTGTCATTGACCACTGCCACACCAAATGTTTCGAAGACAATACCATCGCCTTCTGAAAAGGCCTTGAGATAATCCCCTTCATGGGACTTGTAATCCCCCGAAAAAGCCAGCCTCAGAGAAGCTCCCCTGGCCTCATCGTCAATATTTTTATGCCCTGCCTCCTGATCCAACATGATCAGCTTTTTACCTGTAAATTGAGGGCGGTCTCCGGAAGGTGCTTTAAAGTTTTTGTATGGTTCCATATGGGTAAGGTTTTGTTATAAAAATCAGACTGATCAAAAGAAAAGTCTGTTGGAAGGTAAGAAAAATAATGGAAAAAACATGATCAGGTTTTTACAAATTTTCTTCAAATTCTTGGATCCGTTAAAAGAATTAAATTTTTCCAAAAAGAGTTATTAATTGTCTGACCACAGGTATGTCGGCTTCTGCCCAATCCAATTCGGGTAATTGGTGGATTTCCAGCCAGCGGTGATCCTGGTGTTCTTTGAGGCAAAGACTTCCATACCTGATATGGGAAAGATAAGGTAGGAGGTGAATTTGAAATTGTCCATAATCATGTAAAACCGGATTTAATTTCTCATCCACTACAATTTCCAATTGCAATTCTTCCCGAATTTCCCTTATGAGCCCTTCTTCTTCGGATTCCCCCACTTCCAGCTTTCCACCTGGAAACTCCCATTTTAAGGGTAATTTCATGTTTGCATTTCTTTGAACTGCAAGAAAAAGGCGGTTTTCCTTGATAACGGCACAGGTTACAGCAATCATGATCCAATTAAGTATTTATAAACGGGTAAATGCTTCATCTTCATTTATTTTTTCCATCTTTGATTGGGTATTTATTGACCGGACCGCTGTCCAATTTAAAAATTTACCGACAATACCTTTGAAAGCAGGTTCATCAATTCCCTGGATTTCAATTTTACTTTATAACCTCAGGAAAATGAAATTAAAAATAAGAATTTT
>JBBDSB010000530.1:0-3796 GCA_040905205.1 Cyclobacteriaceae bacterium | reverse complement strand
ATCAAAATTAACCATTTCCTTACATTCACGAATAAGGTAAGCAGGTAAATTTAAATAAAATATTCTTTGGAAGGATAATTTATCCTGCTGTAAAGGTTCATGAATGCAAATTTTGATGATTGTAAGAAACTTTTTGATGAACCCTTTTATCGACCCTGCCACCTAGACTTGTTCAAAAATAAAATATGCCTGATCAGAATAGGGCAGCATCCGGGGATGAGTGAATTTTATGTTGACTGGAAAAAATGATAGGCAAAATACCTTAATATTTCTAAACTCTGTAAGCGATGGTGAACATGACATTGGAAAAATTGATCATTGAGCTGATCCTGCAGGACCTGAAGCACAATCAGTTGATTTGTGGTTTGGAAAGGCTGAATCTGGATGCTGGCTACTGTCATTATTTGGGTATTTTGGATTTAATTCAAAGGTTGATGGGGGTTTCAGATGACGAGATGGATGAGTTTTCGGCCACTTATATGATTTCCATGCATCGGAGTCTGGAATTTCCGATTTCCCGTTCCGGGGAGGAGCTTAGGATATTGGCAATTGAATGTTACGATAGTTTGAGAGAAAAAAATAAGAAGTAATGGTTTACGTTTCTGGCGGAACTGTGGTATTCTCACCAATCTAGAGTTTCCACTTCCCTACTTCTATTTTCAAGCTATTTTCAAAGCAGGTGGTTTTCCATCACAGTCGGATTTAATTTTGCCTTTCATTTATTTTAAAACGTCCTTTTGCTTTCCATCTATAAGCATTAATTCCGTTAAAGGAAACCTTGGGATGTCAGTTTGATGGTATAATAACCATTTTTTGACATAAAGAATTTCTTTTGGGAATGATTTCAAACTAAATATTTGATTTTTTACCAATTGCCTTGTTATTTAATAATGAATGGGTTAACTTTTAGATCCTTCTATAATCCTTTAGCCATGTTTAATCTATTTTTCACTTCTGGCCTCCTCCTGTTATTGATCAGTTGTCAAAAAAATCCTGACGACGTCCTGAAAAAAGCCAAAGAAAACCTGGATAACAGTTCTTTTATTTCCTATAGGCACTCCGGAATCTTTCCTGTCCCAACAGGTAAAATCGATACCTTAACAGGGACTGCCCAGTTCAGCAGGAGGAAAAATAAACATCTTGATTATGATATTATAGGTACCGGCAAAAGGTCGGACATAGTATATATCAATGATGAATTCAAGCGGGTTTCCCATAAAGACAGTATGATCACTTATTACACCCCAGAGGACCTGGAAAAGGAAAAATATCTTTTCGAGGACCTCATGGTTATTGATTTTGGTCCTGTGGGTCTGTTGAATGATGGAAAATGGAAATTTGTTAAGGATACTATGATTTCCAATATTCAGTTTTTTAATTACTATTTAATAGACATGGATACCGTCATTAGGGAGAAAAAAATATATCTGGAAAAACATATTTTTATTAATACAGCTACTTCTTTGGTGGAGCGGTATGAGAGGAGGCTATTTCATGACGGGGAGAATGCCCAGTTTATTGAATGTTCTTTTTCCGAATATGACCTTAGAAAAGACCCTGTGGAATTGTCCTATTCCGATCCGATCCATTATACATCAAGAATGGCCAGTGAGAAAGAAAAAGTATTTCTATTGGAAGAATGTATGAAAGCCCCTGATTTTGAGGGTAAGGATATGGAAGGCAATACCATTCAATTATCAGATCTCAGAGGGCAAATGGTCCTGGTGAATTTTTCAATGATCCATTGCGGTTGGTGTAAAATCGCA
This sequence comes from Cyclobacteriaceae bacterium, assembly GCA_040905205.1. Lineage (GTDB taxonomy): Bacteria > Bacteroidota > Bacteroidia > Cytophagales > Cyclobacteriaceae > Cyclobacterium. The sequence continues at coordinate 2,030 of JBBDSB010000530.1, read as the reverse complement.
TTGGAAGAATTTAATAAAGACGGTTTTAATTTTGCAGATGGAATCACAGCTTTATATATCAATCCTGTTGACAGTAAGACAGATATGGAAAAATACCTGGAAAAATTCAAGGTTCCTTTTCCCGTAATTACCGAAGCCAAAGAAATCGGTAAATCCTATGGTGTAAGCGGATATCCCACATTTTATCTGATCAATGAAAAAGGTGTCATTGAAAAAGTTTTTGCTGGATACAATGATAGCTTTATCAATAGTTTAAGGAAGTAAAAAAGTGTTTGGATTTTTTATAAAATAATTTATAAAATAATTCCCTTTCAGCAGATCTAAAATTAAATTAATAAAGAAAGGAGAATATTTCCTTTCGGCTGGTTATAGTACTAAAGTGGCCAACGAACGATAATACTCTTTCTAAAAAAGCAAACTTTCCTAAGTTTGGATGCGCAGAGACGATGGAATTTTGTAAGGAGGACTGACTGTAGACCTAAAATAGAGGGTAGTCGGCATGCAAATGAAGACCTGGACGATAAGATGAATTTGACTTTAGATGGTTTGCTCATTGAACTGATCCTCCAGGACCTGAAGCACAATCAGTTGATTTTGGGGTTGGACAGGTTGAACCTGGATGCCGGTTATTGCCATTTTTTGGGAATATTGGATTTGATTAAAAGGTTGATGGGTGTTCCGGAGGAGTTGAGTGACGATTTTTGAACGGTTTATATGGGTTTTATGGAGCGGAGCCTGGAATTTCCCATTTCCAGATCCGGGGAAGAGCTCCGGCCCTTAGCAAGTGAATGTTTTGCATGCCTGAGTGCAATGAAGGTGGAGTAATTTTGCAGCCACGCCAAGAACCATAATGTGGTCAGAAAAACAAAGAAGTACATTGGAGCCTAATTTCAGGTTGTTTTTTTGGGGCTTACCCTTTGGGTCGAGCTACCGCTTCGCTTCCATTCCAATCTTTTTCCTCTACATGACCTGCACGTAAAAAGGATTTCCATTGCTATCCCTAAGCCAAATACCGGAAGTCAAGGTAAAATATCTATTCATTTTATTTGTAAATTTAATGTAAACCATACAAACGAAAACCATGTGCGGCAGATATTCCGAAAAACAAAACCTAAAGATAGTTGAGGACCAATTGAAGTTGAGATTATCTGAAAAGGCCAAAAACTGGAAACCTTCCTTCAATATTGCTCCTTCTCAAATGGCCCCGGTGGTCACCTCGGATAAACCTGATCAAATAGATGTCTTTCATTTCGGCTTGGTGCCTCACTGGGCGAAGGACAAAAAAGTGGGGTATAAAATGATTAATGCCCGTTCCGAAACCCTGCTTGAAAAACCCTCTTTCAAACCCCTTCTGGTAAACAACAAAAGATGCCTGGTCTTGGCTGACAGTTTTTTTGAATGGAAAAAGGAAGGAAAGGAAAAGCAACCATTCAGGATCTACCTTCCTGAAAGGGAGGTCTTTTTTTTCGCCGGACTTTGGTCAAGTTGGAAAGATCCTGAAGGAGAAACGTATCATTCATTCTCCATTATCACTACCGCCCCGAACAAACTGATGGAAAAGATCCATGACAGAATGCCAGTAATTCTGACCCCGGGCGAAGAAAAGACATGGTTGGATCCGGATCAAAATCCCAAAGATTTGGTGAAAATATTGAATGCTTACCCGGCTGATGCTATGAAGGCCTACGAAATATCCTCGGAGGTCAACAAACCTGCCAATAATTACCCCGAAATTCTGGATCCGGTTTCGGAATAGATAATTCAGACCTCTTCCCACTTTTTGGAAAGCTCATATGGATAGGTCCGATAGGGTATTCCTATTTTACCTTCATCGGTCAGATCAAATGTAAGGATTTTTGGAGTCCTTCGTCCAGTTCCTTTAAATTCCCCTGTTTCTATAGCTGGATAAGCCTTTTTATTGCCAAAAAGCCTTTCTTGTTCCCTTTTGATGGTGGCCTTTCCAATACCATGATCGATCCTGTTCCCGGTTGTGAATTATGATCCATGCAAAGATGGGGGCAGCGGTACAC
>JBBDSB010000529.1:0-3797 GCA_040905205.1 Cyclobacteriaceae bacterium | reverse complement strand
ATTAAAATTAATTCATTTCAATCACCATCAAAAATTAAACTATGAAAAAGCAATTGGTATTTTGTCTAATGTTGGGACTTTTGGCTTATCCCACAGCAAATATTTGGGCACAGGAATTCGGTGAACTGGATTATGACAAGAACATCGTCAAACTTAACCTGACAGCACTTCCCCTAGGAAGTTTTGATGTGCAATACGAAAGGGTCGTCGCAAGGAAGATGTCGTTTGCGGTCAGTTTCCGTACCATTCCACAAGGGGGAATTCCCCTTGTGAGTCAGTTTACCTCCTCGGAGGAGGACTTGGATCAACTGGATAATGCCCGTTTTGGGAATTTTGCCATTACACCCGAATTCCGCTTTTATATGGGCAAGAAGGATGGTCCTCGGGGCTTCTATTTGGCCCCCTTTTTCCGGTACAGTTCCATCAACTTGCAGTTTCCGGAATACCGGATCGACGACTCGGGAAGCATGCAGGGGAAAACCATTGACATGGAAGGCAATATCACGGGCATAAGCGGGGGATTGATGCTGGGATCTCAGTGGCGACTCGGCAAACGCGTGTACCTGGACTGGTGGATACTTGGCGGGGGCTATGGTTCCTCCTCAGGTGAAATATCAGGCAGCACCTCCCTTACACCGGCGGAACAGGAAGACCTGAGAATTGAACTGAACGACTTTGACACCGGATTTGTGGATACGCAGGTGGAGGTAGATGGCGATGGTGCACGTGTAGGATTTGACGGGCCATGGGCCACGCTGAGAGGTGGGATAGCACTTGGTATCAAGTTCTAGAAGTAGAAGGATTGGAACCCTATTTTGGGATTACCTATGACAGGTGCTGGCCGGTTGTTTTCCAGGACCCCTTCCCTAACTTCTGCCGCTTAAGGATATTGTTAGGCACTAGTGTCATGTCACATCAATTTTGACGCTAAAACTCTATTAAAAGGTCATTCCCGTGGGCTGCTTTCCCCTTAAGGGGACCGAGGGACGATCCTGGGCAAATGTCATTTAGCGTTCGATATGACACCAGATGCTTTCCCGAAGGGAAAAGAAATTTTTGCCTTATGGTTGTTTAGTCGTTATTAAGAAACTTCGGATAGGGCTATGGGATAAATGTAGGACTTACTTTCGGTCCCTGATATTTTTGATAGGTGATTCTATTTTTTTCACTCCGCCGGAATGGTGACATTTCGGCGGAGTTTTATATTAGGGCGAAACTGATCAGGGTTCAGTTTAAAACCCAGGTGTACAAAGCGTAGTTTTCTATCCTTGCCATTCCCGATTTGCTCTTTTTTGAGATAGTTTAAAACTGAGGCGATGTTGAGTGCCGTTTTCATTGAATTCTCGATGATTCCAACTCACCGCCCCAGCCAATCCCTAAAATCAGCCGTTTTCTCCGTGCTGCTGATGCATTCTTTTTCGCAATTGGGAGAAAGCAGGATTTTTATGCGGCTTCTGGAATAGGTATGCATCTGGGCAATGGCATCAATGCCTACAATAAACGCCCTGTTGACACGGAAAAATATCCGCGGGTCCAAGGTGGGCTGGATCTGATCCAAAGTTTCATCCAGGATGTATTTGCTGCCATTCTTCTCTACAATAAACACCGATTTTTGGTCCGCATAGAAATAGGCAGTTTCTGAAATTTTAATGGTTTTTATTTTACTTCCATAAACCACCATCAACCGCTGTTTGTACTGTATGGTTTCCCCCTTTAGTGAAGCCAAAAGTTATTCAATATCCTGCGGATGTTTATTCCGGATGGCTTTGAACTTTTCCAGACTTTTTTTGAGGTTTTCTTCCCCAATGGGTTTTAATAGGTAATCGATACTATTGACTTCAAATGCTTTTAAAGCATATTCATCATAAGCCGTGGTGAAGATGATCGGGGAGCGTACCTTGATTTGCTCAAATATCTCAAATCCTGACCCGTCTGATAGGTGAATGTCCAAGAAAATCAGGTCAGGTGTGAATTGATTCAGGTAATTGACCTTGAATAGTAGCACCGGGAAGTCCTTGTTTGTTGAATTGATCTACTACAGTTCCACGAATAGTTTGTGAATAGCCGGCCGTTTTTTCACCGTCCTGACCATATCCGTTGGAAATGGACAGCATGATTAAGATGGATAGCAATAAATTTTTTCTCATGACAATCGTTATTTTTGTAAGTACTTGGGCAAAAGAAGTCAATAAAGGGCACGTGCTAAATTGAAATGGAATGAACAGGTTCTAAACCAGGATGAATTCGACAATGATAAGGATGGGCAAAATTTTAATTTCCCCTCCATTCATTTTTATTTAGAAAGACATAAAAGAAAAAACACCAAGATGGAGGGGAACCCGCTCATTCTAAATATTTTAGATTATTTCTTCCTGGTTTTCCACACCTGTTTGATCCTGTTCAATGTACTCGGCTGGTTATGGCCGAAAACAAGAAAATTTCATTTGATAATTATTGGATTGACTTTTGTTTCCTGGCTTTTATTGGGAGTAGTATACGGTTGGGGATATTGTTTTTTGACGGATTGGCATTGGCGGGTATTGGCCGCCAAAGGCAAAACCGGCCTTCCCAATTCTTATATTTCCTATTTATTGGATACGTACTTTGGCCTTGTACCTCCGGCCAATCTGGTTGACCTGGTTACAGTGCTTGTTGCCGTTTTGGCCCTTTTGTTATCTCTAAAGCTGAATTTTTGGAATAAAAATGGAAAATGATTTGTTTTCCTTTCGTACGTTCAATTATCCCAACCAAATCATTGCACTTCTTTACTTTTTTATCCTTTTGATAGGATATTATTGGTTATTGCTTAGCAAAATCCCTTTATTTGCTTCCTTTTGGTTTATATTATATGTCAATTTAAAGAAAACGCCCCTAAGCAATGCACAATAACCATAGAATCTTGGTTGTGGGAAGTTCAAACACGGATATGGTAGTTTTAACTGATCATTTTCCCGTCCCGGGTGAAACCATTTTAGGAGGTAGTTTTTTTATGAATCCCGGAGGAAAAGGGGCCAACCAAGCCGTGGCGGCAGCCCGTCTTGGGGGTAAGGCGGCTTTTATTGGCAAAGTGGGAAACGATGTATTTGGCAGGGAAACCAGGGAAATTTTGTCCAGGGAAGGCATAGATGTGAGCGGTATTTCCATAGACCCGGACCATCCCTCCGGTGTGGCCCAGGTTATGGTGGATAAAAAGGGAGAAAACTGTATTGTAGTGGCGGGAGGGGCAAACAATTTCTTAAGACCTGCTGATGTGGACCAAAACCAGGCCTTATTGCGGCAGGCCACGGTAGTGTTGATGCAAATGGAGGTTCCTATGGAAACCATCCAACATGTTGCGGATTTGGGGAAAAGCATGGAGAAAAAAATCATTCTGAACCCAGCCCCTGCCCATCCCATTTCAGATGGGTTATACAATTCCCTATATGCCATCACTCCAAATGAATCAGAAGCGGCCCTGTTAACAGGGGTTCAGGTAACAGATGAAAAATCCGCGGCACTTGCTTCCGGATTTTTTCATAGAAAGGGGATACCTGTAGTGGTGATCACTTTAGGGGCTTCAGGGGCTTATTTATCCAGTGTCACCTTCCAGGGAATCTTACCTTCACCTAGAGTAAAGGCAGTGGACACTACCGCTGCCGGTGATACATTTAATGGTGCCTTGGCTGTGGGCATCTCCAAGGAAATGGATTTGGTGGAGGCAGTAAAATTCGCCAATAAAGCAGCTGCCCTTTCTGTTACCAGGGCAGGTGCACAATCGTCTGTCCCTACATTTTCAGAAACCGAAACTTTCGATTAAA
>JBBDSB010000528.1:0-22828 GCA_040905205.1 Cyclobacteriaceae bacterium | reverse complement strand
TAATAGGGAACATGCCACAATCCCCAAATCACACCAGCAATCAGGTAAATCCTTAAATCATTTGAGGCTATTTTTAGGAGTTTGGCGGTAAGGTATCATCTCCATACGGATTCCTCAAAAATATTTTTAATTAAAAAGTCAGGTTTTTGATGATTTTTGAAGGGAAATTGTTCATGGGGATGCTGGATTCTTTAAATCCACATATAGTGGATTCCTTTACAACAAAGCCAATCTAGTTTCATGTCACATCAATTTTGACGCTAAACCAACATATCCAGATCTTCTAAAAGGTCAGTTCCGAGGGCTGTCTTTCCATTAAGGCCACAGAGGGGTGAGCGTGGGCAAATGCCATTTAACGTTTGACATGACACTAGATACTTGTCTTGAAAAACTATCTCAAAGAGATTTACTTAAAAAAATTATTTTTTTAAGTAAATGATTGGAGAAATGTGTAATGGATAAAAGGAACTGACAAATTGAAAGAGGAAAAGCTGATAAAATTTTTGAATGGGCGGTGTACTCCAAAGGAAACGGAAGAGGTATCGGCATGGCTGCGCAGACCTGGATCGGAGGATGAACTGAAGCGAATGATGGAAAAAAGCTGGCAAGAAAACGCCAGTTACACGCTTGATAGGGACAAATATGACTACCTGTTGGAGAAAATACATCATTCGGTGCTTGGAGATCCTCAACCTTTGGCACCAGGGATAAAATGGAGACCTCTTTTCAGGATGGTCAAGGTAGCAGCCCTGTTCCTATTGTTGGTGCTTTCAGGCTATGTCCTGTTGGAGGGGGTGAATTATACTATGCCCGAGGAGGTTTTGTCCGAAGCTCCTTTGATCCGAATTGAAAGGTCTACTGCTGCTGGTGAAAAGCTGACCGTTGATCTTCGAGACGGAAGCAGGGTCAAATTGAATTCCCTTTCCAGAATCGTATTCGATTCCGATTTTGGAATCACCACAAGAGAAATACAACTGGAAGGGGAGGCATTTTTTGAAGTGGCACCCGATAAGGATAAGCCCTTTATAGTGAAAACAGGGAAGGTAATGACCACTGCTCTGGGGACTTCCTTCAATGCCTATTCCAGGGAGGTGACCGTGCGCATCTCCCTAACGGAGGGACTGGTTAAAGTTTCCCATGAAAAGGAAGAATTACGGTTGGATCCCGGTGAGATGGCCACCCTGGGGACCAGCTCCAGAGGAGACCTGTTCAAAGGGAAGTTCGACCCAAAGGGTAGCATCCTTTGGAAGGAGGGTAAGATTCCTTTTCACAGCAGGACACTTAACTCCATACTAAAAAGTCTGGAAGACTGGTATGGCGTGTCTTTCCAGGTATCGGGGGAGCTTCCTTCAGACCGGAAAGTGACAGGGGTATTCGACAACGGAAGCCTGGATGACATCCTCAAGGGTTTGGGGTTTTCGCTTGGGTTTGAATACCGGATAAAAGATAATAAAGTAGAGATAAAATTCCCAAAGCCTATGTAACAGATTGAAAAAAAAAGCAGGATAAAATTCCCATCGCCAAATGAAACATTTTACCCTGCCCGCTTTAAAGAAATCAATTCAATAAAACACCTAAAATTATGAAAAGAACAATACTATACCTAATTAAGATGGTATCGAAGAACCTGTTGTATGGCAGTATACTGCAATGTTTGTTTCTGAGTACTTTATTGGCCAACGAGTCCGGGGCTCAGATTAAACCAATTGATGAGACCTTTATCCGGATTTCCGGTAACAGGGATTGGACGGTAAAGGAGGTATTCCGGGACCTGGAGTCCAGAACGGATTATGTGTTTATATTTCCGGATGACCTGTTGCAGGAAGGATCCAGGGTGGAGCTGGATAGGGGTAGACAGTCGGTAAATGATATCCTGGCCCAGGTGGCCCGTTCGGCAAAGCTGAAATTCAGGCAGGTGAACAATTCGATTTATGTGGGCGGGACTGCAGCTGCGGAGAATAATACTGATATACCGATAAGCATAGACCGGGTGGAAGTAAGCGGGACGGTCACCGATGCCAATGGTCAACCCATCCCCGGGGCAACGGTATTGGTAGAAGGAACGAACTCCGGAACCGCAACGGATATAGACGGAAAATTTATGTTAGATGCTCCGGAAGGGGCCGTCCTTTTGATCTCCTTTATCGGTTACCAATCCCAGCGGGTGACCGTTTCCAATCAGACTACTTTCAATATCACCTTACAGGAAGACCAGTCTTCCCTGGAAGAAGTCGTTGTGGTAGGTTATGGAACTCAGAAAAAGGCCGATATTACCGGTTCTGTGGCTTCAGTCTCAGAGGATCTGTTGCAATCCAGGCCTGTGGCCAATTTTGAGGATGCCCTACAGGGAAGGGCAAGTGGGGTGCAGGTAAGGCAAACGGGAGGAGACCTCAATGGTAAATTTTCCATCAATATCAGAGGGATCGGATCTGTAACAGGCAGTAATGATCCTTTGATTGTAGTAGACGGCGTACCGCTTTTCAGCTCGGATTTTTCAACCATCAATCCAAAAGACATCACTGCCATAGATATTCTAAAAGATGCCTCCGCAACGGCCATATATGGGGCAAGGGCTGCCAATGGCGTGGTCATCATTACGACCAAAAAAGGTCAGGCAGGAAAAACCCAATTTACCTTTAATACAGATATTGGCGTAGAAGAGATCACACAAAGGTTTGACGTGATGAGTTCACAAGAACAAAGGGCCTTGTTTGTAGAAGCCTTTAAAAATTCAAACCGGAATATTTCGGTATATGATGATCCCAATCACCCTTCCTGGCAAACAGACACTGATTGGCAGAAACTTGGAACCCAGACTGGGTTACGGCAAAATTACAATCTTGGTTTCAGTGGAGGTTCTGAAAAGACCCAGTTTTCCGGTTCGGTTTCCTACCTGGATAGAAAAGGTACGTTAATCAATTCTGATTTAAAAACCTGGTTTTTAAGGCTGAATGTAAGTTCTGAAATCAATAAGTGGCTAAAGGTATCCACCAATATGACCGGAAGCCACCAAAAACAAAACGTTCAGAATAACGACAGTTGGGGTTCAACCGGGTACCGAAGTTTAGCGTTTCAACATTCCTACACCCCAGCTTATGACGATAATGGCAATTTGACCGCCGTCAACACAACTGCTGCTCCCTATTTTGGTGCCAATGATAATCCTTTGATTGATCTTTTGTTGCCTACCCGTGAGGAGGATGTTACCCGATTGATGGGAAACACCAAATTTGATTTTAAGCCAATGGATGATTTAACCATTTCCGCCAATATTGGAGGGGATGTGATATTGGGCAGCGGTTATACATACATGCCGGTTTTTCAAATTGGGAGATTCACCCGCCCGGAAGGAAGTGTTACCGTCCCCAATAGACAGGAAATCAATTGGGTTTCAGATGTAACTGTCAATTATGAGAAAAGAATAAATAATCATGATTTTAAATTATTGGCCGGATTTTCTGCCCAGCAGTTTATCTTTAATAATAGTTCAATAACCGGTTCAGGAACAGTCAATAATTCCTTAAATCAACTCTCCAATCAGATTAATTTCAATGCCAATGGATCCAAGGTAAGTTCTGGATTAATTTCCTCTTTTTTCAGGATAAACTATTCCTATAATGATAAATTACTATTGACAGGAACAGTTAGGCGAGATGGTTCATCAAAATTCGGTCCTTCCACCAGGTATGGTGTTTTTCCGTCCGGATCCATCGCATGGAGGTTATCAGAGGAGGAATTTCTAAAATCTTCCAATTTTATTGATGACCTTAAAATCAGGACCAGTTATGGACTTACAGGTAATCAGGAAATTGGAAACTTTGCTTTCCTTACCCGGGCTGCATCCACTCCCTACGTATTCGGAAACAGTTTGGTCATCGGAAATTCTCCCCAGAATATAGGGAATCCATTTTTACAATGGGAAAGTACCAAACAATTTGATGCAGGAATTGACATTTCCATTTTGGAGGGAAGGGTTTATGCTACCGCGGATTATTATAACCGGGTTTCCCAGGATTTATTGGTATCCACCCCCATTCCGCTTACGGCAGGTGTTTCACAGGATCCTGTCGTGAATTTGGGTTCGGTTTTGAATTCCGGGTTTGAGTTTTCGGTCAATTCGAGAAACACCGTTGGAAAAATAGGCTGGAGTACCAATTTCAACATTTCTTTTAATAAAAATGAAGTATTGGATATTGGTACCAACTCCATTGGAGAGTCTCTGGAAATTCCTGGTCAAAACATACCCCTTTCTAACCAACCTGCCAATCTATCAAGAGCGGGACACCCGGTGGGGGCCTTTTACATGTGGCAATACGATGGGGTCTGGCAATTGGGAGAAGAAGATGAAGCCTTAAGCTGGTCTGGAGCCGTTCCCGGCGATCCCAAGTATAAAGACAATAATGGAAATGGAGTATTCGATGCAGGAGATAAAACCTTTGTAGGGAACCCGCATCCAAAATTCTTTGGCGGTATTGATAATACCTTTAATTATAAAAACTTCAATCTTTCTGTCTTTTTTGATTTTGCCGGGGGTTATCAGGTTTACAATACGGCAAGAAACCTGTTGGCCAGAGGAGTGCCTTTTGTCCAAAATTTTGCCGAAGTGAATGGTTTCTGGACACCTGAAAATCCCAGCACCACGATTCCCAGGCCTTCCCAAGGGGGAAATACCACCACTTTAGTGACCATGGTGTCGGATCGGTTTTTGGAAACAGCAGATTTCATCCGGTTAAAGAACCTCAGTTTGTCCTACAATCTGCCCATGGAATGGTTTGCCGGAAAGGCCATTCAAAGCACCAAGTTTACCTTGACAGGTACCAACTTATTCATGTTTACCAATTATACGGGGCTGGATCCTGAATCTTCCAGTAGGACCAGTCTTTTATCATCGGGCATAGATTATACGCCTTATCCACAAACCAGATTGGTATCATTGTCTGCCCAGGTGACCTTCTAGACCTTTTAATTTTCCGTAAATAGAAATCAAAAAATACGATGAAAAATAAAAAATTTCTCAAATATATAGGAATATTATTGACTGCCTTCGTTATGAGCTGCGAATCTATTCTGGAACCAGCACCCGAGGGCCTTGTCCCGATGGCTGACCTATTTACCACCGAAAGTAATATTATCACTGCGGTGAATGGCGTTTACCAGCCTTTAAATCCTTTGTACCAAAACGTCCTGTTTCAAATTACGGATTTGGCCAGTGATGATGGATGGACCTGGCGAAAGGAAACCGAGCCGGATATCTTTAACGTAGATCCAACATTAGGCTATATCGAGACGACCTGGAGTTTGCACTATACCGGAATTACCCGTGCCAATACTGTCCTGGACAATATATCCAGGGTGGAGGATTTTTCAGGTCCGGTCATGGAAAATGCCATAGAAGGCCAGGCTAAATTCATGAGGGCTTTGTATTATTTTAATTTGGTCAGGTTATTTGGGGAAGTACCCTTAATTATCAATGAGATTGAAACGAGAACGGATTCTGAATTGCCCCGGGAAAGCTTATTGACCCTTTATACCCAAATGAAATCTGATTTAAATGATGCCATCAGCCTATTGCCGGAAAATTATAACGGTGGTATTGGAATGGAAACCGGCAGGCCAACCGCAAATTCCGCAAGGGCGCTTCTTTCTGCCGTCCATTTGGAATTGGAGGAGTGGAATGAAGCTTCGCAGGTTACAACTGGTCTCATTGGTGCGGGCACTTTGCTGGCGGATTATGCTGATAATTTCAATGGTTCCCAGGAAAACAGTGAAGCCTCTTTTTTTGAAGTGCAGTATGGTGGGGTAATCGGGCAGACCACCTCTTCCAAAAGTGTGGCCTTCGCTCCACCCGATTTTCTCAGTGGATTGGCTTTCCTATTACCAACAGATGACAATTTAAATGGTGAAGGGGGAGGATTGTCCTCGGGAAATGGCCTTATCCAATTATTTGAAGCTGGTGACAACCGCAGAGGGGTAATTGTCCAGGATTATGGCCTGTCCAATTTTATAGATCCATCTATGCCCGACGGAACCCTCAATTATGTCAATAAGTATTATAATACTGATGATCCCCGATCCCTGAGCACTTGGAATTTTCCATTGATCAGGTATGCTGAAATTTTATTAAACCGGGCCGAGGCATTGAATGAAATCGGCTACCAGGCTGATGGAGAAGCTTTTGAACTGCTGAATGAAATCAGGATCAATGCCGGCCTTCCCGCCCTTAGTGCTGTTGACCTTCCCAATCAAGAGGCCTTTAGGGATAGGTTGCGGGATGAAAGAAGAATAGAGCTGGCCTTCGAAAACAAAAGGTTTTTTGATTTAAACCGATATGGAATTTTAAAAGATGTAATACAAAGCCAAATGGAATATACGGGCCTTTCATTTCCCCAACAGCGCTTGGTGGCCCATCCGATTACGGGGAAGGAATATTTTCTTTATCCGCTACCTTCTATAGAATTTGTAAATAATGCTCAACTGGGTGAACAAAACCCGGGATATTAAGAAATTGTGATATGAAAAAATTCATTTATGGTATGGGGCTTTTGGCTTTATTGGGTTGGGGATGTAATTCCCAGCCCAATAATGAAGTAAATACCCACTCAGAAATTACCCCACCCAATGTGGTGCTGATAATGACCGATGATATGGGATACAATGACCTGGGCTGCTATGGCAATCCTACGATCAAAACCCCGAATATTGACCGCCTGGCCGCTTCAGGTATAAGGCTTACCGATTACCATTCCAATGGGGTGGTTTGCAGTCCGACACGTGCCTCGCTTTTAACAGGGCTTTATCCCCAGGAAGCAGGAGTAGAAGGAGTCGTAACAGCCAAAAGCCATAGGGAAAGGGGCATGCCTCCAGGCAAATTTACTTTGGCGGAATATTTAAAGGAATCGGGCTATGCAACAGCATTATTTGGAAAATGGCATTTGGGATACCAACCGGAATTTGGACCCAACGTACAAGGCTTTGACCAATTTAAGGGGTTTGTAAGTGGGAATGTGGATTATATTAGCCATATCGACCAGGAGGGATACGAAGATTGGTGGAATAATAAAAATCTCCAAAAAGAAGCCGGTTATTTGACCGACCTGATTACTGATAATGCCATTGAATACCTGGAAGCAAAGGAAAACGACAAACCTTTTTTCTTGTATTTGGCCCATGGAACTCCCCATTCGCCATATCAGGGGCCCAATGATAAAGCGGATAGAACCGTTGGCGGTGATTTTCCGATCCAGGGAAGCCGGGAAGATAAAGAAAATGCCTACAAGGAGATGATAGAATCTCTTGATAGGAATGTGGGAAAGGTATTGGAGTATTTGGATAAGAACAAGTTAACAGAGAATACCCTTGTTATTTTCTGTTCAGACAATGGGGGTACTAAAAATGTCGGATCAAATTCTCCTTACAGTGGCTTTAAAGGTCAACTTTATGAAGGAGGGCATAGGGTGCCGGCCATTTTCTACTGGAAAGATAAAATTCCACCCGGAGAGTCTGAGGAATTGGTATTGTCCATGGATTTGTTCCCTACAATCGTCAGCATGATGGGTTTAGAGGTACCAGAGGATTTGTCCGGGAAAAACCTGGCAGGAATATTTAATGGGACCAACCTGGATAATGTGGATAATAAGGAAGTGGAGCGGACTGTATTTTGGAGATTTAGAAATCAGGGTGCTGCACGGAAAGGCCATTGGAAATTATTGATAAATGATGGAAATCCCTCTTTATATAATCTTTCAACCGATGTTCAGGAATCAAATGACATCAAAGAAGAATATCCGGATATTTTTCAGGAATTAAACAAAGCCTATGAAGAATGGGAGTCCGGTTTAAATGAAGAAACGATACTGACCTGATCCCTGTATTATTCCAATTGCTTCTGCAGATGATAAAAATCATTTTATTCCCATTTTCTTTCATATTTCTTTTTCCTGCTTTATTAACAGGATTAAAAGCCCAAACTTTCCCTATTGAGCAGTCGGTAGGAGAGTTTGAGCAATTGGACACCCATATCTACCTCTGGAGGGATGTCAGCAATGTGTATGTTATAAAAGATAAGGAAACTGCTTTATTGATAGATCTGGGAAATGGATCGGTACTCGATCATTTAAAGGACATTGGGATAGAAAAGGTGGAATGGGTAATGTTTACCCATCATCATAGAGAACAAAGCCATGGGTACCCCCTTTTGCTAAGGTGGAATGCAAAGATTGCAGTTCCAGAAGAAGAAAAGCTGCTTTTTGAGGAGCCAGCTTCTTTTAGAAAGATGAATCCCTCCAACAGTGATCCCTATTCAGTGGTGGGAGCCAGCTATGTAAGACCCGCCCTATTTCCGATAAAAGTGGATCATACTTTTGCGAAAATGGACACTTTCAAGTGGCATGAATTTGAGTTCCGTTGCATGGAAACAAAAGGGAACAGCCCAGGGTCAATGTCCTATTTCCTGAAAACAGACAAAGGGTGGAATGTATTCAGCGGAGACCTGATGATGGATGGGGGGCGGATGCACAACTTTTTTGATACCGATTGGGATTATGGCTTTGCATCGGGTATTTACGAGCTGCACAATTCGGCGGCCATGGTCAAGCAATTTAATCCAAATTTGTTGCTTCCTTCTCATGGTGCCATCATTAAAGATCCAGTAGGGCAATTAGAAGCATATCAATCAAAATTAACACACATGGCAGGCCTATTGGTTCAGGGGTATCCCTTGTTTACCTATGCCGCTTCCATTGAAGATGAAGTGTCTACGCCCACAGACATTCCATTTGTGAATCAAATATCCCCACACCTTTTTAAGTTTAAAGGGCATGCCGGATTTTTCCCGAATTTCAGCATCATCATCGCGGATAATGGGCATGCGTTGGTGGTGGATTGCGGACTCATGGAGGAATCTTTTCTAGAGGAAGCCCTTGATCAGATGAAGGAACATTTGGGATTAAAAAAAATCGATGCCGTATTGATTTCTCACATGCATGGAGATCATTTTCTTCAGGTTCCCTTTTTGAAAGAAAAATATGGTGCAAAAGTTTGGGCATTGGACCGGATGGTCCCGCAAATAGAAAGACCACTTGATTTCAATTATTCGGCCATGATTCCCGGATACAATAAAGATTTTAATGCCCTGGATATTGACCGTATATTCATGGATGGAGAAACTTTCCACTGGGAAGGGTTTGACTTTACAGTGGATTGGATGCCGGGTCAAACTGAATTTGCCATGTGCCTGCAAGGTATGATTGATGGTAAATTAGTGGCTTTCACCGGGGACAATATCCGTCCGGCCCCTAACAACAGGGGAAATCCTGCCGTGGTGGCCCATAACAGTACCGTATTGGAAGAAGGGTACATTTATGGAGCAGAATATTTATCAAAACTTAAGCCTGACCGGATTGTGGGGGGCCATTCGGTTGTCATCGATCAGCCCCTGGATTTAATTGAGCGATACCGGCAATGGTCCTATCAGTTGCGGGATGCCTTGCAAAGCCTGAGTACTTTTCCTGATTACAGATTTTGGTTCGATCCCTACTGGGTTAAGGCAGAACCTTATCGGAGCAGACTGGTCAAAGGAAAGCCGGAAAAGGTAATTGTGGTCATTCGGAACTTCGGTGAGGAAGATCATTCTTACAAAGTGAACATCAGGACGCCAAAAGGAATTGTTTCAGACCCTGAAGTGATAGATGTGAAAATATCTGGTCCTGTGAAGCAATACATTCCTGTGGCATTTACCGCCACGGAAGCAGCAGCATCCGGGGTCAGTATGGTAAGTTTTGATTTGACATTAAACGGGCAGCAGATTGGAGAATGGTTCGATGCCATTCTTTTTGTTGAATGACATATGCTTTTAACCTAACCCCCAAGAAAAGGGAAATTGTACCATGATTGTAAAAAGGAATATATTAAAACCAATGTTTCAATCCCTATTTTTTTGGGTGTTTTTTATGGGCATTCTATCCACTTCAATATCCCAAAATTACAATTTGCCCGATGAAGGAACTTTACCAAATATCGTACTGATATTGGCCGATGACATGGGGTATGGGGATGTTCAGGCGTATAACACCAATTCTAAAATCCCCACGCCGAATTTAAATCGATTGGCCAAAGAAGGCATGAGCTTTACCGATGCCCATTCCAATTCCGCCGTTTGTACCCCTACCCGTTACGGTATTTTAACAGGAAGATACAGTTGGCGGACCAACTTAAAATCCGGTGTTTTGTGGCCTCCCGATGACCCACCACTCATTGAAGGGGATCAGCTTACGCTTCCGGGAATGTTAAAAAAATATGATTACCATACCGGGGCCATTGGGAAATGGCATTTGGGGATGGAATGGGGAAAGGTTCAAAATGGGCAAGTTGATTTCAATATGCCCATTCAATCCGGCCCCAATGAGGTGGGTTTTGATTATTTTTTTGGTATCGCAGGTTCTTTAAACATGATCCCTTATGCCTATTACAGAAATCATCAAGCTGTTTCACCAATTACTGAAATACAACCGAAGCTTCCTTTCCCAAAGACCATAGATGGCGGCCCCAAGGCTCAGGGTTTTGACCTGTACAAGGTATTGGACCGCCTTACAGAGGAGGCCGTAGGATTTATCAAAGAACATGCGAATGACAAAAATCCCTTTTTTCTTTATTTTCCCCTGACATCACCGCACCTTCCAATATTAAATCCCGAGAGGTTTGAGAATAGAACTGGTTTGGGCCAATATGCCGATTTTATATTACAAACGGATTGGTCAGTAGGCCAGATTCTCAATACCCTGAAAGAAATCGGGTTAGAGGAAAATACCCTGCTGATCTATACCAGCGATAATGGATCATATATGTATCAGATGGATGGAAATGGTCCAGATCATTTGGAGAACCCTGAGATTAGAGGCTACCACAGTCATGTTCATCAGGCTAATTATCATTGGAGAGGGACCAAAGCAGATATTTGGGAAGCAGGGCACCGCGTGCCATTGATCCTGAGGTGGCCTGGAAAAGTGAATCAGGGGACCAAATCCCTAAACCCTGTATGTCTTACTGATCTGATGGCCACCATTGCAGAGATTGTTGGACACACATTGGCAGAAGATGAGGCGGAAGATAGTTATAGTCTGTTGCCTTTATTAAAAGAACTGAATTCTGAATTTCAACGCCCTCCCATTGTACATCATTCCATCAATGGAACCTTTGCCCTTCGGGATGGCCCCTGGAAAATGGTTTTTGGAAATGGATCAGGAGGGAGGGAACCACCCACAGGAGAGCCATTTAAAAAACCTTACGCTTTGTTTAATTTGGAAATCGACCCGACTGAAACGTCCAATGTAATTCAACAATTTCCTGATATTGCTAGGCAAATGTCAGAGCAACTTAAAAAATTATTAGTTAACAAATAATAACAAGCCATGTTTAAAATAATAAAATTCCGATTTTTATTTTCTCTTGCTTTATTGGTATTATCTCTTCAAGTCAATGGGCAAACATCCAATTCAACAGATCTTCCCAATATCGTATACATATTGGCGGATGATTTGGGGATTGGAGATGTGTCTGCCTATAATCCCGATTCCAAAATCATTACGCCCAATATAGACCGGATGGTAAACGGAGGATTGAAATTTTCCGATGCACATACCAGTTCCTCGGTCTGTACCCCTACCCGCTACGGAATCATTACCGGAAGGTATAATTGGCGATCTACCTTAAAAAACGGTGTATTGGGGGGCTATTCCAAATCCCTTATACCCACAGATAGATTAACCGTGGGAAAGATCCTTCAGGAAAAAGGTTACCATACGGCTTTTGTAGGAAAATGGCACCTTGGATGGGATTGGACATTTAAAGAAAATACACCTGGTATAGACAACCTTAACAATAACTTTGAAGTTGATTACACTCAGCCCATTAAGAATGGCCCAAAGGACCTGGGTTTTACGTATTCCTATGGTTTTAGCGGTTCTTTGGATATGGCTCCCTATGTGTACGTGGAAGACAATAAGATTACCGCTGTTCCGGATAGGATAACGGTCAATGTGGATGATAAGGGGTTTTGGAGAGAAGGCCCAACGGGGAGTGATTTTGACCATGTTCAGGTATTGCCCCACCTTACCCAAAAAGCGGTGGAATATATCCATGCCCAATCCAATACAACTGAACCGTTTTTCCTGTATTTTGCCCTTCCTGCACCTCATACTCCGATTTTGCCCACCACAGAATTCATGGGAAAAAGCAATACCAATATGTATGGGGATTTTATGTTGCAGGTTGATGATGTGGTAGGTCAGGTGATAAAAGCCCTGGAGGATGAAGGAAAACTCGAAAACACCATTCTTTTTTTTGTAAGTGATAACGGCTGCTCTCCAAAGGCCAATTTCCCCGAGCTTGAAAAGGTAAACCATGACCCCAGTTATATTTATCGAGGTCATAAGGCCGATATATACGAAGGAGGACACCGGGTTCCTTATATTGTTCATTGGCCGGAAAAAATACCTAATGCCAGAACCACATCCAGTACCATATGTACCACCGATTTAATGGCCACATTTGCAGATCTTGTCAATTATAAATTGCCTGAAGAGTCAGGGGAAGACAGTTTTAGCTTTTTACCGCTTTTAACAAGTGCCAATGAACCCGACCCATTGAGAGAGGCTACAGTGCATCATTCCATAGATGGCAGTTTTGCCATCAGAAAAGCCGAATGGAAGCTAATATTATGTCCTGGCTCGGGAGGGTGGAGCTTTCCTAGAACCCCTGAAGAATTGGAAGGATTGCCATCCATGCAACTTTATAATCTGGAAACAGACCCGGGAGAAGTACGGAACCTAATCAGTAGCCATCCCGACAAAGTCCAGGAATTGAAATCCATCCTTACAGCTTATGTACAAAAAGGCAGAAGTACCCCAGGGGCACCACAGGAAAACGACGGACCGGAAACCTGGAAGCAACTGCACTGGATGACCGAGTGATTGGACCAAAAGATTTTATTTCAAAATTGACATCACCCAAATGGATTGAATATGTTAAAAAATGCTGTTTTCTTTTCTTATTTATTATTGGCCTTCGGGACCTTATCCTGTCATCAGGAAAAAGAGGAAACCCGACCTCCCAATGTCATTATCATTTTAGCGGATGATCTGGGATATGGGGATTTATCCTGTTATCAACCCCATTCAAAAATCAAAACAGTCCACCTGGATCGTATGGCCAGTCAGGGAATACGTTTTACCGATGCCCATTCTTCTTCCTCCGTTTGTACGCCCACCCGATACGGTTTGTTAACAGGACGGTATGCCTGGAGGACCCATTTAAAAAGCTCGGTTTTATGGCAATGGGACCCTCCTTTATTGGAGAATGGGGAATTAACCCTGCCTCAAATGCTAAAAGAAAAAGGGTATGCCACCGCCGCAGTGGGGAAGTGGCATTTGGGCTGGAACTGGCCCACATTGGATGGAGAATTAGCCAAAGAAGCCAATGGTGAAAACATCGATTACTCCAAACCAATCACAGGTGGGCCTACAGATGTAGGTTTTGATTATTATTTTGGGGATGATGTTCCCAATTTCCCTCCTTATACATTTATAGAGAATGATAAAGTTTTGGAATTCCCAACAGTGGATAAACCGGATTCCTTATTTGGGATTCCCGGTAAAATGGCAGAAGGCTGGAAACTGGATAATGTTTTACCTACCATTACGGAAAAAGCAGTTGATGTGATCAACAGGGCTGCAAGAAAACCTGATCAACCCTTTTTTCTGTATTTTTCACTCACTGCTCCTCATACGCCCATTGCACCCTCTGCTGAATATATAAATAAAAGCGAGGCAGGACCTTATGGGGATTTTGTCATGGAGGTAGATGGGGCAGTAGGAAAGATCATGGAGGCTTTGGAAATAAACAACATCAGTGAAAATACATTGCTGGTATTTTTGAGTGACAACGGATCCCCTGCAAGAGATGGCACAAATTATTCAGGTCCAGTTGGCTCGGTGATCACAAATTATGGGCATGCTGCTAATGGCAAGCTTAGAGGATTCAAAGCAGATATCTGGGAAGCGGGCCATCGGGTTCCCTTTATTGTCAAATGGCCAGGAAAAATAGAGCCGGGTGTCACCAATGACCAAACCATTTGTTCCATTGACCTTATGGCCACACTTTCCAGTTTAATCCATTACCCTATTCCATTGGGTAAAGCCGGGGATAGTTTCGATATATTACCGCTATTTTATGGAAAAGAGGTCCAGGGTCTTTCTGCCAGGCCTTTGGTCCATCATTCCCATCACGGGGTATTTGCCTTACGGCAGGGGCCATGGAAATTAATCTTATCGGATAAGTCCGGAGGTTTCAGTGATAACCTTTATAAAGAAGGGTATGGGATTCAAACAAAGGGTCAATTGTATAATATGACTCAAGACCTGGGGGAACAAAATAATCTTTACGCAGAAGAAACGCTTCTGGTGGATAGCCTATCGAACCTCCTTCAGGAAATCATTGACCAAAATGATTGAATGGTTTCAATATGATTTGACGACATCATTATAGTTTTTTCTTTTATGTAGCTTATTGTTTTATGTAGTTTATTATTTAAATTCGAAATCCCATGAGAAATCCTTCCTACCTAATCATGTTGTACAATATCAAATCCTATTCGATGAAATCTGCGAAATTGCTATTTTTTTACACTTTGATCATGGGTTTCATAATCAGTTGTGGTCAAAACGAAAATGCCCCCAATAACCGGCCCAATATCATCTACATTTTGGCAGATGATCTTGGATATGGGGAATTGGGTTGTTATGGTCAAACCAAAATTGAAACACCCCATATAGACGCCCTGGCCAAATCCGGCATGTTGTTTACCCAACATTATTCCGGAGCGCCTGTCTGTGCCCCGGCACGAGCCATTTTGTTGACCGGCAAACACAGCGGTCATGCCCAGGTCAGGGGAAATGATGAATGGGGAGAAAGAGGGGATGTATGGGATTATCGGGCCATGCTTGCCGACTCCACTTTAGAAGGCCAGCGGCCCATAAAGGCGGGGACCGTAACTCTGGGAACGCTGCTTCAGTCTGCCGGTTATAAAACGGCCGTTGTAGGGAAATGGGGTTTGGGAGCACCCCATACCGAAGGAGTGCCTAACCAACAGGGCTTTGATTATTTTTTCGGGTATAACTGTCAGCGCCAGGCACATACTTTATATCCCAACCACCTTTGGGAAAATGACAGAAGGGTTATTCTCAATAATGATACCGTTCCCCCCAATACCAAACTTCCCGAAGGAGCAGACCCTTATGAAATGGATAGCTATCAGCCTTATCAATTGACGGATTATGCTCCTAAACTGATGTTTGACCGGATTACGGATTTTGTGGATTCCCATGCTGAAGAACGCTTTTTTCTATATTGGGCCACTCCAATTCCCCATGTACCCTTGCAGGCACCACAGAGATGGGTGGACCACTATGTGGAAAAATTTGGGGATGAAGCGCCTTACCTGGGGGATCGTTCCTATTTTCCTGCCCGCTACCCCAAGGCGACTTATGCGGCCATGGTCAGTTATTTGGATGAACAGGTAGGAGAACTGGTCCATCAATTAAAAGAAAAGGAAATTTATGAAAATACCTTAATCATTTTCACCAGTGATAACGGCCCCACCTTCAATGGAGGAACTTTCTCCCCCTGGTTTGAAAGTGCAGGACAATTTAGGAGTGATCAAGGTTATGGAAAAGGATATCTCCATGAGGGAGGGATTCGGGTACCCATGATTGCCCATTGGCCAGCCGAAATCAAAGCCAATTCAGTTAATGACCATGTTTCTGTATTTTACGATATTATGCCTACATTGGCAGATATTGCTGATGTAAATGAGCCTTTTGAATCAGACGGCATGAGTTTTTTACCTTCACTTTTGGGTGAGGACCAGATTGCCCATGACTATCTATATTGGGAATTTCCGGCTTACGGAGGGCAGATGGCGATAAGAATGGACAATTGGAAAGCCCTCAGGAAAAACATGCATGATGGGAACCTTACCTGGGAACTTTATGACCTTGCAACCGATCCAAAAGAAATGAATAATGTGGCAGACATTCATCCCGGAATCATTGAAAAAGCAGAAGAAATTGTAGATAAAGAACATACGGTGGCATCAAATGAAAGGTGGCAATATGAAATTTTGGGAGAGAAATGATCGCACAACTTGAAAATGCTTCGGTTTCCAAAACATGGTTTTAGAAATGCCAATCCTCCATTTAGCCTTCTATTTGTCCGGTGTTCAAATTAATAAGGGGGGATATTGATAATGCTGCGAATATGTCTTAATTTTAAATCTTCATTGCCCAAATAGAATCCCATGTTGCTTCGTAAAACTTCGTTTTTATTCGCCATATCTGAAAATCCTTTCAAAGTTAAAAACAATGATCAAATTTCTGATTTATTGAAATTAATTGGCCACTATCCTGCATCTAAAATGGCTTTTATTCTCGCGTTTGGTATGTTGGCTTTGAGTTGTAAGGAAGATATTTCCGTTGAAAAAGTGCCGGATATGGTCAGTTATAATTTTCATATCCGCCCCATTTTATCAGACAATTGTTATGCATGTCATGGTCCAGATGCCAATAAAAGGGAGGCGGGATTGAGGTTGGATTTAGAGGAAGGGGCCTATGCAGCCCTAAAGGAAAGGCCCGAATTTCATGCTATTGTACCCGGTAAACCCAACCAATCAGTAGTGGTAGAAAAGATTTTTTCTACTGATGAAAAGGAACAGATGCCCCCTCCAAATTCCAATCTTTCGCTTACGGAAGTGGAAAAGGCAACCATTAAAAAATGGATTAAACAAGGCGCTGTCTATGAACCCCATTGGGCCTTCGTGCCACCTAAAAAGGAAGCTCCCCCAGTTGATCCGAATGACGATTGGTCGAGAAATGAAATCGACAGGTTCATCTACAAGGGCATCAAAGAAAATGGACTTTCTCCCAATGAGGAAGCGGAAAAGACCTATCTTTTAAAAAGAGTAAGTTTGGATATTAGGGGATTACCCCCTTCTTCGGAAGATATTCGAAGGTTTTTAAAAGACAAAGATCCCAACGCCTTGGAAAAAATGGTTGATTACTATTTGGAACAACCCGGGTATGGAGAAAAAATGGCCTTGTTGTGGTTGGATATTTCCAGGTATGCTGATTCTTTCGGGTACCAAAATGATAATATCCGTACCCAGTGGCCATACAGGGATTGGGTAATTCATGCTTTTAATCAAAACATGCCCTATGACCGGTTTATTACCTGGCAGCTTGCCGGTGATCTGCTTCCAAATCCCAATAAGGAACAGATATTGGCTACAGGTTTTAACAGAAACCATAAATACACAGAGGAGGAAGGGGTGATTGATGAAGAATACCGGATTGAATATGTTTTGGATAAAACCAACACCTTTAGCAAGACCATATTGGGAATGACCGTGGAATGTGCCCAATGCCATGACCACAAATATGACCCGGTTTCACAGGAAGAATATTATAGTCTTTTTGCCTTTTTTAATAATACCCCGGAAAAAGGTTTTGAAGGAGGTGCCGGATCACCGGTTAGGGCAAAGACCCCGATCATGTATGTGGAGAAAGAAGATGTGGAGGGAATTTTGGATTTTGTCAACCATAAAGATACCACGGCCGTAGCGGTTTCTGTCATGGCAGAATTCCAGGACACCCTAAGGGACACCTATGTATTGGAACGGGGATTATATGATGCTCCAAGCGAAAAAAAGGTGGTTCCCAATACCCCGAAAGCCATCTTGACTTTTGATGATCAATATCCCAAAAACCGACTCGGTTTGGCCAAGTGGGCCTTGTCTGAAGAACATCCTCTTACATCCAGGGTATTTGTCAATCTGATCTGGCAGGAAATTTTCGGAACGGGTCTGGTACCCAGTGCCGGGGATTTTGGGATGCAGGGGAAATTGCCGACTCACCCCGACTTATTGGATTGGCTGGCAGTGGATTTCAGGGAAAATGGCTGGGACATCAAACGTCTTATCAAGAAGATAGTAAGTTCTGCCACCTACAGGCAATCGGCCACAGTCAGTAAGAAAAAATTGGAATTGGATCCGGAAAATGTGTATCTCTCCAGGTATCCCAGACTCCGGCTCCATGCAGAACTTATCAGAGACCTGGTGTTGGCCAGTAGCGGATTGCTGGTTCCTGAAATCGGAGGCCCCAGCGTAAAACCTTATCAACCAAAAGGATTATGGGAAGCTTCCAGCTCTGGGAGGGGAGAGTTGAATGTCTACCGAGAGGACCGGGGAGATAAATTATACCGGAGAGGGATGTATACCTTTATTAAATTGACGCTGCCGCCTCCAAGACTGTTGATCTTTGATGGCAGTAACAGGGATATGTGTATGGTCACCCGTAGCCGGACAAATACACCTTTACAGGCATTGGTGATGTTGAATGACCCTTTGGTGCTTGAGGCCTCCAGGGTCATGGCCAGCAACCTTAGCCAAATTTTGAATAGGCCTGAAGATGCCATCGACGAAGCTTTTTTGAGAATACTTGGCAGACCGCTAAAGGAAGATGAAAAAGTATTAATGGAAAATTACTATCAGGAGGAATACCAAAGATTCAGCAATCATCCCGCCATGGCTAAAGATGCCCTCCAGGTAGGTGAATATCCTGTGGAAGAGGGAAAATCTGAAGTGGTGACCGCTGCATTGATGCAGGTAATTGTGGCCATTTACAACCTGGAAGAGGCCATTACCAAAACGTAAATCCGATCTTTTCACTACTTCTCATAACCGTAAGATCAGAAAACATGGTAGTGGAATACAATTTCTGTCAAAATCGACAACACAAAGTTGGGTCAATCAAGAAGGGATTATTGGACGTTGAGTTATACAACTGTTGGGCGTGCGTGGGCAAAGGCTATTTAACAGAGACACAACACTAGTCGGAATCCGATTAGTCAAAAACACAAATTTGAATATCTCTAGGCTGACAGCAAGCTGGATTTAAGCCAATTTCATTGTTTCTTATCAACATAATTTTTTTTAAAACTTTTTTTATTATTAAAGGATAAGTATTGAAACAGATAAATATAACGTATTTAAGTGTTTTATTGAATAATTGGAAAATTAATTCACCTTTTATACCTGTTATATTCCATCAATATAAAATTTAATAATAGGTTCTTTTTTATTATAAAAAGTTAATTTATTTTTATTAATTATTTTTTAAATTATTTAAAGAATAAGTTTCCCTTGGATATAAATTAATAAAATAGGTTATAAATATTTAAATATTATTACTATAATAATATTTATATTGAATATTTAAGTAATCCATAAGTTAGATTTTAAATACAATTATTTGCCAATGAATAAAAAATAAGGCAGACGAAAAGGATCTTTCTTCAAAATCCTGATTTCTCCCTTTCCCATAATAAAATAAAGTTCAATCAATAAACCCTAAAATGATGAAGAAAAAAATACCCTACCTTTTAAGAAAGGTACAGAAGCACCTATTATTTGCAGGGCTGCTTCAAATTTTGTTAATGGCCCAACTGCAGGCTCATAATTCCAGCCTCGCAAAAGATTTAACCCGTCCCCATTCAACCGAAACCCTCTTTAAAATGCCAATGATGGTTCCCATTGATGGTATTGTCGTGGACATGAATGGAGCACCTATCCCAGGTGTAACCGTAGTGGTTGAAGGCACCACCTCCGGAACAGTGACTGATTTTGACGGAAATTTCAATTTAGACGTTGCCGAGGGTGCCGTTTTGGTGATATCTTTTATTGGTTACCAAACCCAAAGAATACCTATTGGCAATCAAACCAGTTTAGATATTATTTTAAGGGAAGAATTATCCGCCCTAAATGAGGTAGTAGTAGTTGGATATGGTACCCAGGAAAAGAAGGATTTAACAGGTGCGGTAAGTTCGATTTCGTCTAAAGATTTTGCGGATATGCCTGTACAGGGTGTGGATAAAGCCTTGGCTGGAAGGATTCCAGGCTTGGATATTGTCTCTTCAGGTACTACACCAGGGTCTACCAGCCAAATAAGGCTCCGGGGCAACCGGTCATTTACCGCATCCAATGAACCGCTGATTATTTTAAACGGCGTCCCCTTTTACGGATCAATAAACGATATCAATCCTTATGATATAGAGTCAATTGATGTTTTGAAAGATGCCGCATCCACTGCCATTTATGGGTCGCGCGGTGCCAATGGGGTGATCATCATCACCTCAAAAAGCGGACAGGTAGGCCCTCCAAAATTTACCCTGGAAAGTTATGCCGGCCCTAAAATGGCTTATGGGAAGTTGCCTTATCAAAACGGCGAACAATACGCCGAAAGGGGTAGAGAAGCTTTGCGCCAGGCAGGAAATTATACAGACCCAAATACCAATACCAGTTTGGATGAAATGTTTTTTGATCCTATAGAATTTGGAAACATACAGGCGGGAAATTCATTTGACTACCCTTCCGCCCTTTTACAAAACGGTTTTCAGCAAAAACACCAATTGACTGTAATGGGTGGTTCAGAGGGGATAAATTATAACATTGCAGGTAATGTATTCACGGAGGACGGATTATTTCCAGGACGTCAGTTTAATCGCTACAGCTTAAATACCAAGTTGAATTTCAAATTCAGCGATAAGGTGACGGCAGGCGTCAACATGCTTTTGAGCCATAATGCAATGGAAGCCAAAGCAGATGATGGGGTATTGAATGCTGCTGTCCGAACTTCTCCTTTGGGTTCCCCTTATGATGAGGATGGCAATCCCAGGTACCTTCCCACCGGGGATGGCTTCAGTCCCCACCCCTTGGCGGATTATGAATGGGATTCCTTTCGCTGGGACAACAAACGTTGGGCGGCTTACCTGAATACCTTTGCTGACTTCAGGATTCTGCCCGAATTGAATTACCGAATCAATCTGGGGACCGATGTAAAACTTCATAACCTCAAATCTTCTCAGGGTCAGTATTCTTATAATCGGAGGGGAGGTCCCCCCGTAGCAGGGAACAGTAGTACCATAGCCAATCAAAGTCTTTATGAAAGTATATTAACCTATGATAAAACTTTCCTTGAGCATCACAAAATCACGGCAACGGCCATCCACGGGATTCAGACCTCCCGGGAGGAATTGTTCAATACCAATGTATCCAATATTCCATACGAGACTTCACGATATCACAATATAGGAAGTGCGGAGATCATCAATTCGGTAGGATCTGATTTAAGGGAATGGAATTTGATTTCTTATGCCGCCCGTTTATTTTATGGTTACAAAAGCAAATATTTATTAACGCTTTCATTTCGGACAGATGGTGCCTCACAGTTTTCAACTGATCATAAATGGGGTTATTTTCCCTCAGCAGCCCTGGCATGGAATATCATGGAAGAAAATTTCATCAATCCGTCGGAATGGTTATCAAATGTTAAATTTCGGGTCAGCTATGGCGTAACTGGCAATCAAGGGATCGATCCTTACCAAACCCAGGGTGGACTTTCAAGGACTACCTATGCCTGGAATGAGTCCCCTGCTTTTGGCTTCCGCTCCTCTACCCTGGCCAATTCGGATTTGAAATGGGAAAGTACAGAGACCTATAATATTGGGCTTGATTTTGAATTGTATGAGGGAAGGGTCAATGTGAACATGGAAGCCTACCATACCAATACTTTTGATTTGATCATGTTACGCCTACTTCCCATTACAACCGGCTTTAACCAGGTTTTGGAAAATGTGGGAAACACCAGAAACAGGGGATTTGAACTGGGAGCCAACACGGTGAATATTGATCAAAATAATTTCCGGTGGAATACCGATGTTTCCTTTTTTCTTAATAGGGAAGAAATAGTTGAATTATTCAACGGGAAAGAGGATGATATCGGTAATCAATGGTTTATCGGTCAACCGATTCATGTTTATTACGATTTCAAAAAAACCGGGATTTGGCAGTTGGAAGAGGAGGCGGAGGCTGCTGAATATGCCCGGGAACCCGGACAGATTAAGGTACTTGACTTAGATGAAAGCGGAACGGTAAATGATGCGGACCGCATGATTATTGGTAGCAGGCAACCTGATTTTGTAGCCAATATTGCCAATAATTTCACCTATAAAAACTGGGATTTGGCATTTACCACCTATGTTCGTTGGGGCAATACCATTTACGTTCCACATTTCAATCCGGCATCCGGAAAGCGGTACAATCATTTGGCCCTGGATTATTGGACACCCAATAATCCCACCAATGCCCATCCGCGGCCTGATGACGATGTACAGGGTTCCCTTCAGGGAAGCAGTCAGGCATACAGGGATGGGAGTTTTATCCGTTTAAGACAACTATCCATAGGCTATTCCTTACCACCTTCCCTAACAGAAAGAATATCCTTGACCAATTCCAGGATCTATTTATCCGGTGAAAATTTGTGGCATTGGACCAAATCTGAAATAGGTAGGTTCAACATGGAACCTGAATGGGCTGGGAATGCGGGTTTGATGCCTGCTATCAGAACCTTTGTCCTGGGTGTAAATGTTTCATTTTAATTTTATTAGGAAGCGATGAAAACTATAAAAATATTCAATTTGCTGAGCCTATTGGCCATGTTGCTTTTTGGGGCTTGTACCGAAGATTTATTGCAGGAAGAAAATATCAGAACCCCTGTTGCGGATCAGCATTATACGACACCGGAAGGGTTTAATGACCTGGTCAGGTCCAGTTATACCTTTCTGAGATCCTATTATGGAAAAGAGGAAGGTCATATGATGACCACTTTGGGTACTGATATTTGGGGAGCAGGGTATGGCAGTGTCCAATCCTTTAATAATTATGATG
>JBBDSB010000527.1:0-3826 GCA_040905205.1 Cyclobacteriaceae bacterium | reverse complement strand
AAATAGGAATTCTTTTAAAATTCTAGATCCAGCCTTCCCTTTGGGTCGGGCTACCACTTCGCTTCCATTCCAATCTTTTTTTCACTTCACTTCACTTCCCGCCTAAAAAAAGGATTTCCATTACTATCCCTAAGCCAAATACCGGAAGGCAAGGTAAAAACCCTGCCATTTTATTCGTAAATTTAATGTTAACCATACAAACGAAAACCATGTGCGGCAGATATTCCGTAAAACAAGACCTAAAGATAGTTGAAGACCAATTGAAGTTGAGATTATCCGAAAAGGCAAAAAACTGGAAGCCTTCCTTTAATATTGCTCCTTCTCAAATGGCTCCGGTAGTCACCTCGGATAAGCCTGATGAAATAGATATCTTTTATTTCGGCTTGGTGCCACATTGGGCGAAGGACAAAAAGGTAGGGTACAAAATGATCAATGCCCGTTCGGAAACCCTGCTTGAAAAACCATCTTTTAAACCTCTTTTGGTAAACAACAAAAGATGCCTGGTCCTGGCTGACAGTTTTTTTGAATGGAAAAAGGAGGGAAAGGAAAAGCAACCATTCAGGATCTACCTACCCGAAAGGGAGATCTTTTTCTTCGGCTCTGGTCGGGTTGGAAGGATCCTGAAGGAGAAACGTATCATTCATTCTCTATCATCACTACCGCCCCGAACAAACTGATGGAAAAGATCCATGACAGAATGCCAGTGATTTTGACTCGGGAGGAAGAAAAGATATGGTTGGATCCGGATCAAAATCCCAAGGATTTGGTAGAAATTTTGAATGCTTATCCGGCCGATGCAATGGAAGCCTACGAAATATCCAGCGATGTCAACAAACCTGCCAATAATTACCCCGAAATCCTGGATCCGGTTTCGGAATAGTTAATCTAGGCCTCTTCACACTTTTCGCATTGCTTATTTGAATAGGTTGGATTGGGTATTACTATTTTTCCGTCACCGGTGAATTCAAATTTCAGGATCATTAACAGCCGTTTGTCCAGGTTCTTTAATTTCCCCTGTTTCTATAGCTTTATAAACCCTTTTATTGCTAAGAACCCTTCCTTGTTCCCTTTTGATGGTAGCATTTCCAATACCATGATCGATACTGTTCCCGGTTCTGAACTATGATCCATGCAAAGATGGGGGCAGCGGTACACCTGCCAAGTGTGCGCTTCGCCCGTTCAAAAAAATTGGGTTTTCCAGGGGAAGCCTTCCGCAATTTTTTTGCCCGCCCCTTGTCTTGGGTGTCCCTGCAGCCCCCGAATTTTTAGGCATAATCAAATTTCAAACCTTAAACAGTAAACGTCATGTCACAATTTGAAAAAACTTACATCGGCAAAGGAACCCAGGTAAAGGATCTTAACATCATCAGGGTATCCATCTCGGGAGGAAATCCTAAAAGACCACATGGTCGACTACGACGGCAAAGAATACCTGGTATTTGAAGTCGCCGGCCTTAAAGAACCGGATCAATATGGAAAAACCCACACGGCCTATATCAGTAAAAAGGTAGCTGGGCCGAAAGGTGGTAAGGCCAGGAAATCGAAACCATGATAAAAGGCCCCTCGGGGCTTTTTTTTTGTTTTTAAGAATCGTTTTAAGTCATCAGTTTTATGTCCTTGTTTTAACACATTACCTAGAAAACTAAAAGTTACCAATTTTAACGTGTCCCATCGAATAGTAAAAATCTCCGAAGTATTATTATGTTCCGTAAAGTTCTCCTCAATATTGGTTAGAAGATAAAGCCTTCGGCATAACCCGAAATCAATCAAATAAAAATCAACTACACTTCTATGGCTCAACGCTGTAGCGGAAGAAGGGCCGTCCAACCAAGCTGCCTATATGTTTATGCAACTCATTTTTGTAGGGTCGAATATCCAAGATTAACATTATACCAATTAAATTTAAAGTAGTTTTATAATTTTCGGATTACAGGATTTTAAAAATCAAAATTCAAAGGACTTACGTTTTTGCTCCATTACCTAAAGGGAAGAAGGGTGTTCCCCTTCCACCCGATAAAGTCCCTACATTGATTCTGGAATGGTAAAAGGAGGTCTGTAATGACCGATAAGCATGGAATTTGCCTCTCTGTCGTTAATAAACTCCATTTTTTCAGGATCAAATTCCAAACTCCTTCCCAATCGATACGAAATATTGCCAAGGTGTATCAAGGCACAGGAATAAAATCCTTCACGGATATCCCCATTGGCCAGTTGCTGATCATTGGATCGAATGGCCTTGATGAAGTTCTCATAATGATTGCCAAGCCCACTTCCTTTTTCCCCGGGTTCGCGTTTTTTACCCATAAATGTTATCCAATTTTTGACATCTTTGGCCATGTAGCCTTCCGATCCAAAAAACAAATTCCCTACAGTATTATCAGCACTTATCATGTACCCATCATTGTCATTTTGGGTTTTGCCCATAATAATTTCAGGATTGGTAATCCAATGTCTTACTTCAAATTGAAGGATTTTCTTTTTATCACCCCCTCCCCGGGGGTTTGGAAATTCAAAAACGGAGATTAAATCATTGGGGGTTTCCTGGTCATCATCAAACATAAAATGACCGCCGATTGAAGATATTTTTGTGGGTAAAGTCACCCCAAGCCCCCATCTGGCTATGTCCATTTCATGTACACCCTGATTGCCCATATCCCCATTTCCATAATCCCAATTCCAATGCCAATTATAGTGGAACCTATTTTCGGAAAAGGGCCGTTTGGGGGCTGGCCCTAGCCAAAGATCATAGTCTACCCCTTCAGGAACGGGTGAGTTTTCGGTTTTCCCAATGGTGTCTCTCCACTTATAGCAAATGCCTTTGCCCATATATACTTCACCTAATCCACCTTTCTGGAGGAATTTTGCCATACTTTTAGCACAGGGATTGCTCCTTTGCTCTGCTCCATCCTGTACGATGATGTTTTTGTATTTATCGGCAGCTTCCACTAGTCTCCTGCCTTCATAAAAGTTATGACAGCATGGTTTTTCTACCGAAACATGTTTCCCCGCCTGGATGGCCCAGATGGCTGCTAAAGAATGCCAATGATTGGGTGTTACCACAGACACAGCATCAATGTCTTTGTCCTCATACAGGATTCTCATATCTGAATACAATTTGGGTTTTTCCAAACCTTTATCAGTAAAATGTTTTTTTACCCGTTCATCAAATAAATTACTATCCACATCACATAGGGCGGCCACTTTTGTGTCTTTTATTTTGGAATAACTGGCAATATGGTTCTGGCCCATTCCCCGAATTCCGATTACCGCTACATTTACCCGGTTATTGGCCCCAATCACGGCGGAATATGACTTTGCATTGAGATTTAATCCTCCTATTGTAATCCCAGCCGCTCCAAAAGCACTTTTTTTTATGAAACTTCTTCTTTTTGTCATTTCTTAAATTTTAAGTTCGAAATAAAAAACCATTAAATGGCATATGGTTAATAACCGGGATTTTGAGTCAGACCAGGATTCACATCGATGGCATATTGAGGAATGGGGAAATGCAACTTGTTGTTATCAAAAGAACTCACTTTTCCCTGCATGACTTCAGTGGCTCTTCCTGTCCTTATCAAATCAAAAAACCGGTGCATTTCCATACCAAGCTCCACCCTTCGCTCATGCTCTATGGCCAATTCCAGCGTCGGATATAAATCAGAGGGATATTCGGGTGAACCATAGGGTGGTAATCCGACTCTATTACGGACCATGTTTAAATAATCTGCATTGCCGGTTACTTCAGCATACATCAATAAAATATCTGCATAGCGGATGATTTCAAAATTCTGACCGGGATTAAACCAATTGGGATCAAAATACTTTA
>JBBDSB010000526.1:0-22933 GCA_040905205.1 Cyclobacteriaceae bacterium | reverse complement strand
GGTTTTTCCTTGTTTTTGGCCACCACAAATAAAGCCCACTGATGAGCATAAAAAAATAATTAAAGTAGAAATGGCTACAGGCCAATGACCAATTTCATAATTGAGCAATAGCTGTTGGTGCATCATCCTGCAAAGATAAATCCAGTCGTATATCATATTGACTTCTCCCAAAATCTCTCCGGAATAGGGGTCTACATAAATTTTATCCCAGTACTCATATTGGGAGAAAAATGTCCATCCCGGCTCCTCCGCTGATTTATAGGTTTCAAACAGTACAGATTTATCTTTCTCAGCAAATACAGTCACACTATAAAGATCTTTATTGGGTGAAATAACTTTTTCAAGAGATTCTTTAAGTCTGGAAACCTGGATAACGTCCGCATCTTTATCAGGCTGAACATAGATTAAATCATGGTCCCGCCAATGAGTAAGCTCTTCTTACCACACGAAAAGAGCAGCCGGTAAAAGGCTAAGAAAAATCACCAGCCCCGAAAGAAGGCCTAAAAATAAATGAAGTTTCCTCCAAATTTTTTTCGTTTTACGCATAGCCTTTTATCTGATCTAAAAATTATAACCCACACTAATCATAAAGTTTCTTGGTGCACCGGGGAAGTTTCTGGCAAAGCCATATCCACCTGAAAAATAAGTTTCATTGGTGATATTATTCAAGTTGAAAGCGATTCTGTATTTATCAACCGAAAAATGAATAGCCCCATTAAATACCAGATAAGCAGGTAAAAACAAGGGTTCTCCACTGGTAAAACGATCAAACATTCTTCTTTCTGTTACGTGGTTATGACCCAATGAAAACCCTAAGCCTTTAACTGATCCTTGGTTAAAAGTATATTTCAACCATGAACCACTCATATGTCTGGGAGCATTTTCTTTTACCAGACCAATTTCACTCTCGACATCGCTTTCAGTAATGGTGGCCTCATTTAAAGCATAATTAATTGAGATGCTAAAATTAGGAAGTATTCTGCCAATGGCCTCCATCTCTATACCTTTCGCTACTTCCTGTCCTCTTTGTGTTAATAATTCAGGATTATTAGCATCATTGGCATTTACTAAAATATTATTTTGTTCGATCTGGTAAATACTTAAATTGGCACCCACTCTATTATTAAAGATTTCCGATTTGGCACCCAATTCAATTTGATTACTGTGCTGGGGATCAAAAGGCCCCCCCGCATTAGGATTCAAATTAGTGGCAGGATTAATGGGCTGATAACCTTGTGTATACGTGCCATACAAATTAATATTTTTTGTCAAGGTATAAGTTAATCCTAGCCTTGGAATCCATGCCACCTGTTTATCATCTATTTCACCCCCTACGTTCCAATTGTTGGCAGGAGAAGTAAATGATTCCCTTCTCAGGCTGGCAAGTAATTGAAAATCACCATATTTTACCAAATGCTGGATATAAGCTGCATGTACGCTATTAGCTTCCGGATAATCATTTACTGTAGAAATACTGGTAAAGTTATATTTAGAAACATCTCTAGGATATTGAGCCGGATTTAAAACACTTATTACTCCTACAGTGCTATCTGTAGCCGCTTTTTCGGTGAAGAAATAATTTCCATATCCAATAAAATCATATCCCACCAGCGTTTTATGTTCAACATTGCCTGTTTCATAATTAAAATTGAAGTAAGCGGTCACATTATCATTGGTAAACCCGACTACTCTGTCATTATATCTTAACTTAATTTTATCAGGTGCTGTATAACGGTTTGATGTTCTGTGCTCTCGATTTATTTCATCGATGGTATGTCTTAAATAGGAAGCATTAAAACTGATTTTATCACTAAATTTTTGAGAAAATGATAAAGTAGAAGTAACCGTATTTTGAGCTAGTATATCGTTAGGTTGTGAAATATTGGTATTAATAGGAGTAGACAATAAATCCTGATCGCCTTCTAAAGTAGGTCTTCCTCTATCTAATCTGGTTTTTACGTCATTGATGCTCAGATCAAAATTTAATCTGGTATTCTCATTAGGGATAAATGAGATGGAAGGCGCAACAGCCAGTGTTTTATGATAGATTAAATCCCTAAAGGAGTCACCATCCTCGAAACCCACATTTAATCTAAAAAGCAAGGTTTTATCTTCATTCACTGGTCCTGTAAAATCGGCCGTGACTCGGGAAGTATTGAAACTTCCCACTTGAAAATTGATGCCAATTTGCTTTTCGTCCAAGGGTTTTTTAGTCACCATATTGATGATCCCGCCTGGAACGGAATTACCAAATAGAGCTGAAGAGGGACCTTTAATTATTTCTACCCTTTCAATGTTTACCAAGAGCGGGGAAGTCCAAAAATTTGAAGAATACCTTAAACCATTGATATAACGATTATCGCTGCTTCTAAATCCCCTGAGCGTAATATCATCATATACTGAAAACTGATTGGCTCCAGCAACATTGGTCACCACGTCATTTAGTCGATAAGCATTTTGATCTTGTATCAGCTCTTTGGTTACGGCCGAAATAGATTGTGGAATGTCCTTGGTACTCATTTCCATTTTTGTTGATGAAAAACTTTTATCGTTTTTATAAGATCTTTCCATCCTGCCAATCACCTCAACTGTTTGTAAGGCATCAAAAGATTCTTCCAGGATAAAATCAACTCTCAGGTTTTGGCTGACACCTAAAGTGATTGGTTTTATCACGGTATTGTAACCGATATAACTGGCTTTAAGCGTATGCTGACCGGAAGGAACATTGTTAATTTTATAATTTCCTTCATCATCCGTAATGGCACCTGATTTAGTGCCTTCAATGACCACGTTGACAAACGGCAATGCGGTCCCGTCAGGTTTTACTCACATGACCGGATAAGATTCCGCTTTGAGCAAATGAACCAAAAGCAAAGAGCATGACAATAGCTGTTAGTAAATTACTTTTCATCTTTCCTTATTTAGATTGATTAAATATAATTCAAATATGAAAGATGAAATTTTAATCTGCAAATAGTTTAGATTAAATCTTAATAAAAATGAAGAATTGGGTATTTGCTAACAATGGAGGAGAGAAAAGTGGAGCTGGTTTGGTACATAGGAAGTTCCTCTTAAATCCAGCAGTGCTACGTATTTGGACTGGGCTTCGGGATAGGCCTGCTGTAATATCTTACCGTGCGCTGTAATACAATTTTTCAATTCTGAAAACGGTGCCAACTCCTCTTTATCAAAGGAGCGACTCAATTTCATAGGATCTTCCGTTGCCCACGAATAGACTTTTTCCGTTCCCAATACCAATTCCAATCTTTTGAAGCCCCATTGAATAATGAGAAGATTAAAGTGGAATTTTAAAATCTAATCGGACGGCATTAGGTAAAGTCAGGCTAATCCCGACGATCCATGGGCAGGAAATTTACTTCCAGGTATCCTCCGGCAGCATTGGGATGCGTCAGGAATTGTGGGATGCCTTTCACCCAATCCACCGTCTGCCGGTGAATGTGCCCCGCAAAAATGCCCAATAAATTGGGACTTTCGAATACCGCCTGATGAAAGTTCATGGTTGTTTGGCTATGGCCTTTTTTTGGCCAGCGTTGCCTTCTTTCCAATTCGTAGTTCCGGTCGTTGGCGGCTTTGTAATCCGGATGACCGCATCCATAGCCCAGGCTTCTGCCCGGTGCGTACAAGGGGATGTGCATCATCAATACCATCGGTAACCCTTTCCGAACCTGCTCCTGATAAAACGCCAATTGTTCGGGTAGAATCTCATAGTAGGAGTTGTCGATGTTGACCATATTAATTCCCTTCACCTCCACGGCATACATCAAAGGATTCCTTTTTTTGTACAGGGGCAAGAGCCTTTTCTGGATCCAGGTTTCCCGTAGCTCGTGCAAACTTCCTTCCATGCCTTCATAGTGCCAGTCGTGATTACCACTGGAATAAAAGTAGGGAATATCCAGTACCTCAAGTTTTTCCAGGGCCCACTCAATAGCTGCTTCAGAAGGGAAGCTGAACAGGTCTCCCGTCAGTGTAATGGCATCCACTTTTGCCTCTTTTGCCAGGGCCAGGGTTGCTTCAAAGGCCTCTTCAGGGCTGGTGGCCTCTTTGGTCAGGAAATGCTGCGTTTCATTGTAAGCCCCGGCCATGCGGTTGCTATATTCCCAATAAGGTTGGCCCCGCTTATCGTCCCGCCAAAGATGGGTGTCCGTAGTATGGAAAATGGAAACCGGCTGCTCCAGATTGGGAACGTGGTAATTGATTTTGTAATCATCTACCCGCACCGTAAAAGGCAGTTCTTTGTAATCGACCCTTTCAGAAGCTTGAAGGCTTTCGTTCACCCCCAGGGCGATTCCTGCGGAGAGGGTACCGGCTTTTTGAAAGAAATGTCTTCTTCTCATTTGTTTATAATTTTATTTCCACAGGTCATAACTTGCCCCGTACCGAAGGTTCCCTACTCTCGGGGGAATCTCGCCAATTTGATCATCATCCTTATCCTTGACAAGAAAAATGTCACGTGGTGAGCCCCTGAAAAGGGTCAGGGCAGGTCTGCGAGAAACCGAATGTCATTTTTTTAAGAGTTTAAATGTCTAATATTAACCCATTCCGGTTCTCAGGCAACCTGAAACAAGGCAATTTTTAAGCAATTCTTCAATACAAAGCCTATATTCTCTTTCCACCTTTTTACAAAAAGACAAGGCTGTAATTGACTGGATAATTTAACCCTTAAAACCAGGGGAAACAAGCGTTTTTTTATGCCATCTTGAAGAAGGTAGGTGAAAGGTTGGACCCACGATGGGAAACAGGATGAACCGTACCCGGTGCCTAACTTGTCGAAGGTAGCTCGTCGAAGGCCAATCTCTTTCAATCTCCCTCAATCTCCCTCAATCTTCTTTAACCCCCTCAATCTTTTTCAATCTTCGTCAATCTTCTTTAACCCCCTCAATCTTCTTCAATCTCCCTCAATCTTTTTCAATCTTCGTCAATCTCCTTAACCTCCCCCAACCTCCTTCAATCTCTCTCAATCTCCTTCAATCTCCTTCAATCACTCTCAACCCCCTCAATCTCTTTCAATCCATTACCCTTTAGTATTAAAAAAATAGTAAATTAACTGACAAAACAATTGTTAAACTTATTTATAAGGTATATATTTAATTTATTAGTTTAAAAGGGAAATACAAATGGATAAACTCACTAAAAAAGAAGAAGAGGTCATGAAGATCCTCTGGAAATTGAAGAAAGCCTTCGTAAAGGACATTGTAGCCGAATTTCCTGACCCTAAACCTCCATACAATACCATTTCTTCCCTGGTAAGGATTTTGCAGGATAAAGGAATAGTTGGGTTTAAACAATATGGAAACACCTATGAATATTTCCCATTGCTTTCAAGGGAGGCCTACCGGAAACGGTACATGAAAGAAATCGTCCACGATTATTTTGACAACTCCTTTTCCAAAGCAGTGGCCTCATTTATGGAAGAGGAGCAACTTGATCAGGAGGAAATTGAATCGATTATCAAACTCATAAAATCCAAATAACCCATGGAAGCGATCCTTTATTACCTGCTGAAAGTTTCAATTGGAACAGCGGTTTTCTATGCCACCTACCATTTTCTCTTCCGGAAAAACAAACAATTCGTTTTTAACCGCATCTATCTTTCCGGATCATTTATTGCTGCTTTTATCATCCCGCTGATCACCTTCCAAACCACTTCCTACTTTTCCAGGGCAACCACTTATTTTCCAGGGAATGCCGTAACAGTTGTTTTGCCAACTCAAGCAAACGTAGCCTCAAATGCAAGTGGTATGGAAGTAGCTGGCTTTTTAATGACTCTGTACCTGTTTGGGCTGGTTTTTTGTCTGGTAAAATTGATCTATGGTTATACTGTGGCTGCTGGGATAAGAAAAAACTGTAGGGAAAAAAACATAGGAGGCATGAAAGTTTGGGTAGCTGAAGAAGATAACCTGGCTTTCACCTTTATTGACAAGGTCATTATAGGAAAAAACTTACTCCACCACCCGGCTTTGGAAATGGTGTTGAACCATGAGGCCGTCCATTCCCGCGAGCAACATTTTTATGATATTATCCTTGCTGAACTGCTTTTAATCCTTCAGTGGTTCAACCCCTTCGCCAGTTTTCATGCCCAGGCCATCAGAAACAACCTTGAATTCCTGGCGGATGACAAGGTAATCAAAGCCGCTGATAAACAGCAATACCAGATGACCATGTTGTCCATGGCACTTAATCACATTAACTCCCCTTTATTTACGGCAATCAATTCAAGTAACCTTAAAAAACGTATCATGATGATGAATTCAAAAAAAGCAAACCAGTTTTCTGATATGGCCAGATTGGCCTTTTTACCCGTATTTGTCCTTATTCTGGTATCCCTTTCTGAGAAAAAAATGGTGATGACAAGCGATGGCGCATCAGAAATGGAACAATCAAGTCAGCTGTCTGAAGCTTTGCAGGAAAAGCCAACAGCACCTATAGGTTCCATTAAAGAATTGAACAAATTTTTGGCAAGCAATTTAAAATATCCGGCTGAAGCCAGGGCAGGCGGTTTAGTTGGAACTGCTCGGATTTATGCCAGGGTCAACACTGAAGGCAACATTATAGAGGTCCTGGATGTGAAACCTGATGAGGAATATATGGAATATGATGAGGTCGTCATTATAGGATATGTGAAGGAAGATACCGAAAATATTAAAAAAACAAAGTCCTATCGCCATCCAAGCCTTTTAACAGAGGGAAAAAGGGCAATTGAATCACTACCAACATTGAAGATTGCCGAGTTTCAGGGTAAACTGATCCAGTTTAATTTTAAATTCGATTTGCGATAGAAGGGGAAAAATTGTATCAGATTAATGCATGAAACATATTTTTCAAATCCGCCATTAATCTATTTCAAACCGGACAGCAGGATAAAATCGCAATTTCTCTTCGGAATATTGCATATTTGTGCAGGCGTTCAAAAAATCTAAAAGCTAGCGGAATATGAAACTACCTTTCACCCTTTTACTCCTATTTTCCTTTACTACTATGGCTGTTGCTCAAAACAGGGATACCCTCTATCTGTGGCCAGGCAAGGTGCCCGGCGAAAATGAAGCCAAACACCCGCCGATACAAACCGACAATACCAGTGGTGATGTCACCCGGATCACGGACATCACCAACCCGGCCCTGATTGTATTTGAACCGGAGGCAGGACATAAAAATGGAATGGCAGTAATTGTTTGCCCGGGTGGAGCGTATAATATACTAGCCATCGACAAAGAGGGATATGAGGTAGCCGAATGGCTCAATACCCTGGGCTATACAGCATTTGTCCTTCAATACCAAGTTCCCAATAAACAAAAGGAAGCCCTTTATGACCTGCAGCGGGCCATAAAAATGGTCAAGAGTAAGGTGGAGTTTGATAAGGTTGGCGTAATGGGATTCTCCGCTGGTGGCAGTTTGGGTGCCAGAGCAAGCACCCGGTTTAAGGAAAATACCTATCCAGGTGTTGATGAAATGGATCAGGCTTCCGGTCGCCCCGATTTTGCCTTACTGATTTACCCGGCCTATCTGGATAAGGGAGAAAACCTGACCATTACGCCCCACCTGACCGTAGGTGGTGACACCCCTCCCATGTTTATTTTCGCCACCGCAGACGATACCCATGGCAACAGTGCACTGGTCATGGCAGGGGTTTTGAGGGACCATAATGTGCCGGTAGAACTGCACCTGCTACCAGAGGGAGGCCATGGCTATGGCATGCGTCCCGGGAATATCGCTGCCGAAACCTGGCCTGCCTTGGCAGAAAAATGGTTGAAAAAGCAGTGGCAGCAAACAAAACCCTAAGGGCGGAAAGCCCTTGGTCTCGCAGAGGCAAATTTCAGGAAAAAGCTAATCATCAAGCCGGATATCAAATTTTTAATGAAGTTTCCAAATGATCGGCTCTCTATCATTCAACATTCCCCTGAGTAATTACAAAGATTAGCAGCTCTCCTTTGTCATTGATTACAAGATAAAGTTTAAAGCCATAGAAGTACCCCATGGTGGATTAATCCAGCTTGGAAATATTGGTGTAAAACCCAATTTTTTCCTTTTTCATTTGTATTTCTACCCGATCACTCTGCATTTTCATTTCACCATCAATATGAAAATCCGCCCCATCTATATTTTCAATGATGACATGGTCAACGGTCATCGTCTGGATAAAGTCCAATCCGTCGAAATCTTCCTTGATGAATCCCATTGTCAATAACATCCATTCTTTAAAATTGTCTGGGTTAAGGGCTATAATCTCAAACCTGCCATCATCTTTTTTTCCTGTAGGATTAATCATTGCTCCCGTCCCATACATTTCACCATTAGCCACCACCAACATTTTAGCCTTTACAATGGTCTTTTCCCCGTTAAATTCCAAATGGAAAAGGAATTGATTATTTTCAAAAACCTGGGCTAAAGAACTTTTGAAATAAGCACCCATTCCTCTTTCATCCCTTTCTTCAAATTTTTTTATCAAACCCGCATTGAATCCGAAATCACATAAATGAAAACAAAACTCCCCATTGACATCCAACACATCCATTTGGATAATATCCCCGGCTATTAAGGCCTGAATACTGTCTTCCCATTCCCTAATTCCCAAACAGGTACTTAGGCCGTTGGCAGATCCGAACGGAATCGGCAACAAAGGGATATTAAAATTGATAACCTGGGAAGCGACCATCCCAATGGTACCATCCCCACCGCCCACCATCACCAAATCATGGTTTTGGTTTTTCAACAATTCACCAATCATCTTCTCATCTTCCTTCCCAGTAGAATTATAAACCGTAATGTCATAATCGGCTGCCATTTGGCATATTTCCTTTATCAATTCAGGTTGATTTTTAAGTTTTCCAGCAGTTGGATTGACAATAAACAATGCAGATTTGCCCATATATTTTATCTATAAACGATCAATTGAGATTATCAATAATTATTCCCAATTTAAATTCAAGGGTAAAAAAAGAAATTCTAAAGGAAACTATTAGCATGCGCTATTGCCTCCGAAGAATTCCGGACCCATGCGATAGGTATTTCAGGATTATATTGATTCAATTTGTCCTCCCTTTCCTCATCTTCCTTTTTGATCCTTCTTATGTAGACGGCTTTTACTCGATTGGGAAATTTCTCTATCACTTCGGTATAAAGTTCAGGATCATGCTGACCGCTGTCTCCAATAAGGATGAATTTCATGTTTTCAAACAAGGACATAATAAGGGAAATTTTTTCCAGCTTGTGGTCATGGTTTCCACCCCCGGATTTCCAGATATTCCCAAGATTAACATGGGGATCTTTCAGTAAAATTGGCCCTTTGGGTATATTTCTGTAGATCAAAAAATCCTGTATCAGGTCAAAAAGGTTCCAATCACTACTGGAAACATAAAATACCGGATGTTCCCCGTCGTTGGTAATCAGCCGATAAAAATCACTGACTCCCGGAAAAGGCCTTCGCGTGTAGGCGTTTTTGGATATTGATAACCACAGCTTTTTCCCCAATGTAGTGGCATGGGAAACGATGACCGTGTCATCAAGGTCTGAAATTATTCCTAATGGATAATCGTTGGGCATGCGCAAAATACCAATTGTAAGGCATTTTTCTTCAGCTTTAATCCCTTCATCTTCAATCAAGGTAAGTTTAGCAAAATCAGCTTGCCCCTTCGCCGGAACGGGCCCCCAGAGTCGTTTTTCAAAAATTCCTTCTTCATTGCTAAGGAGAACTTCTTCGTTTCCATGGTATTCCAATTTTACCCTGGCATCGGGAATGCTGCTCCCGGCGTACCTCCGGATAGACCCCAGAATATTCTGCAGTGCATTTTTTTTATCAGAGGGTCGGCTTTGTTTATAGGCTTCCACGATTCTGCCTTTTATAAAAACTTCTTGTTCGTTGCCAAAGGCCAGAAACAATTCCATTCGGGCAAAATCAAGTTTCCCGATTTTCCTTTTTAATTTGGAAAATGCATATCTGAAAGGAAAAGTCATCCATCGAATAATGTTCATTTTGCTTTTTAATCAAAATTCATCAAATCCCAGGCCAGCAGCTGTCCTCACTTTAGAATATGAAATATTTCTTTTCACATTAATATCGTTCCTGATCAATAAAGCATCAAAAAGGCTGGTTTCTCTGGCATTAATCAAAAACAAGGAACTTTCCCCCAAATTAAATTTGATCCTTTCACCTTCAACAAGTCTTTCCAAACCTGATATATTGTTTCCAAACGTTGACAATTGCCGATTCAGTTGGTTGAAATTATTGAATTCAAGTTCCAAATTGGTTCTCAAATCCTGTAGCATCAGATCCCTGTCATATCCGACCATATTGATTTTTGCCTTGGTAAGGCCTAAAGCACCTCTCTCCTTTCTCAAGAACAAGGAAGTGGAAACCTGAATGCCAAATTTATAATTATTTTCTAAAAACCCTGAAGGTTGCATTTGGTTAAAGGTTTCGTTCAAAAAATTATAATTAATTTTAACGCCTGGTTTTAATTGCTCTTCCTTCCACCTTCGTTCAATTTCGAGGTAGTCCAGATCGTAGTCCAGTAATCTTAGGGAGGGATGATCAGCCACCAAATCCCGCAAAAGATCAATATCTGGTTGATCTACAAATACCTCCCTTAAATCCTCTGGAATAATTCCCGCCTGCAAAAAAAATGGCGACTGGTCTTCATCCCACAAATAAACGTTAAGGTCCTGGATCCTGGCAAAAAGCCTGTTTTCCGCCTGTTGAAGTTGAATCAACCGGTTGAGCACCTGTGTGTAGGCTTCAATTGTATCGATGGCAGGTAAATCACCAAATTCAAAACTTGACTTAATGCCTTCAAACCGGACCTCTGCCAATCGCAGCCCCTCTTCCCGGACCTGAAGGTCTGCATAGGCCCCGGCCCAATTCCAATAAGTTCTGGTGGCCTCAAGGTAAAGGTTGTTTAAGGTCTGTCTGCGTTCCTCCTCAGTGGATGAAGCATATATTTGAGCCTGTCTCAGTGCCGCTCTTCTTTGGTCAATAAAAAGGCCCTGCCCCAAATTTACCGAGGCCCCTAGGGCAATCAGCCCATTTTCGGGAACATTATTCTCAGAGTTAAGGTAAGTGCCCCGATTTTGTTCCACCAGGCCTTTCAGTTCCACCCCGGCCATAGTCGGTAATGAAATACCTCCCGTTCTTTTATTATAATACTCTGTTTCCTTAAAGGTTTTTTCATCCAGAGAGCCATAAATATATGGGTCAAAGCCTCCTCTTGCCATTCGAAGTTC
Organism: Cyclobacteriaceae bacterium; assembly: GCA_040905205.1. Classification (GTDB taxonomy): domain Bacteria; phylum Bacteroidota; class Bacteroidia; order Cytophagales; family Cyclobacteriaceae; genus Cyclobacterium. The sequence continues at coordinate 11,698 of JBBDSB010000526.1, read as the reverse complement.
CTGTTTTCCCAATTCCAGGTTTAAATCAGCTTGCCTGGATATGGGATGGTAATTGCTTACCCATTCCATAAAATCAGGATAGTTAAGGGCTTGCTGGCCAAATGCCTGGCATATTGCGGTAAGAAATATAAGAAATAAAAAGAATTTTCTCATTTCTTCTGATTTTTCAAATTCCTGGCTTGTTGTAATGTATAGTAATCAGGAGGGAATCCATTCATTTGACGCCATATTTCATACCATATCGGCACATCATTTAATAGGGCAATTCCATCTGCTCCGGACCCCAACCGCAAAGCTTCCGGCCAGGGCTCTTCATCGGGGTCAGGTACCACCAATATCCGGTATAGGTTATTGGGACTGGTGAAATTATCAATCGCATAAACTCTGCCCCCAAAGGTTCCGTTGGACATTTCAGGCCAACCAGAAAACACGATGGCCGGCCAACCATCAAAAATAAACCGGACTTTATTCCCCACGGTTATTAAAGGCAAATCGATGGGTTCTACATACATTTCAACTGCCAGAGAATAATCCTGAGGCATGATGCTGATGATTTCTGCCCCTTCTTTGATAGTTTCCCCTATACCCACCTGAATAGCTTTGGTAATATATCCGGACTGGGGCGCAAGGATAAAATACATACCTGATCTCACCGTGTAATTTGACAACTGGTTTTCTAGTTTATTGACGGTTGCTTCTGCGTTGAACTGATCTGATAGGGCCGTGTATTTATCAGCATTTACCTTGGCCAACCGATCCCGGAAATCGTTGTCAATCGCATTAAGTTCAATCCTGGCAGACACTTCTTCATTCCGGCTACTCAATAATTTATTTTCGGCACTGATCCTTTTCGCCTGCACCTCCTGTAATTTAATTTTGCGTGTTTCCAGGTCCGTAAGGGATTTCAAACCCTCATCATACAGCTTCACCATCCTGTCAAATTGCCGCTCAGCTACCGTAAGATTTACTTTTTCGGCTTCCAACATAATGCTGTCGGAGAGCACACTCAACCTGGCCTGCTGCAATTTATTTTGGGCTTGCTCTTTTCTCAGTTTATTGTTTTCGCCCAAGGCACTCAATTGATTTTCCTGGGCTTTAACCTTTTCCTGGTAGGACTTAACCGATAGTTGCTTGGCATTTACCTGGAGTCTGGTTCTGTTGAGCAATTCCGGATCCATATATTGGTCCTTGGTTTCAGAGATATAGAGGATGGTATCTCCTTTATCAACAAATTCCCCTTCCTGAACGTACCATTTTTCTATCCTTCCCGGTATAATGGAATGAATGGTTTGAGGTCGGTGTTCCGGTTTAAGGGCCGTTACCATTCCTTTTGAACGAAAATTTTGTGTCCAGGGAAGGAATAGAAAAAGAAAAGCAGCTAAAAGCAAATACAGGAGAATCCTGACCCGCTTTCTGCTTTGGTTGCCGGTCAATGTCATGCGATAACTTTCAAATGACAGGGGATCTATCCTTCCTTTAACAGAATTGGTGGAAATGTTAAGCATGGTATTTATTCATTTTTACCCTCAAGGTGAATTTTATAATCTTCATAACTTCCTTTAAATGCAATTTTACCCGCATCCAACTCAATTACGGTATCCGCTTTTTGCATCATCTTTTTTTTAAAGGACACGGCTACTAAGGTCCAGGGGCCGGAAAACAAATATTCCAACAATTTCATGGCCTCCGGTCCCTTCAAATAATTGAATTCTTCTTCCATAAGCAATAACATGGGGTCAAAACAAATGCTTCTTGCCAGTATAATACGGTGTATATTGGCATTGCTGAGTTGTTTTCCCTCTGGAAGAAGCTGTGTTTCAAGGTCATCCTTTAAACTAAAAACATATTCATTGAGCCCCACCAATTCAATGATTTCTCTTAATTTTTCCTCCCGGATATCTTTCCCCACTGTTATGTTTTCTCTTATACTTCCATGAAAGATGGATTGCATGGAAAGGCTGTCTCCAATCAATGACCGCAACTTTTCAAGAGAGAGGGCATCCATAGGAAGCCTGTTTACGAGGATTTTGCCATGATAGTCATGGATCAAACCTGCCATCATTTGCAGCAATGTGCTTTTACCGGAACCACTTTTTCCGGTGATCACTACCTTTTCTCTTTCTTTAATGTCGAGGTTTAAATGGTCAATGATGGGAAAATCCATGTCCTTTGGATGATAATACAAATCCTTGAAAGCATAAGAAAAACCTTGCCCGGCAACCTGTAAGGATCTGTCAATTCCCCCGTTTCTTTCCATTTCCATGTCCATGACCCCACCGAGCTTTTCGGTGGCGGTTAAGGTATCGTAAATTGTTTCCAAACTTAATATTAATTTCTCCACCGAATTGATGATCAAAACGATGATGATTTCTGATGCGACAAACTGGCCTATACTGATTTCCGCATTCATCAATAAAAGACTCCCTGCTACCAATAGTGAGACGACGATCAATACCTTGAAGGCAATCATGACCTTAAATTGGAAAATCAAAACCGAAAAATGGGAATTACGATATTCCACGTATTTTTTCACCAATTTATCCACTCTATTAAAGGGAAGTGATGAAAATCCCGAAAGCTTGAAAGTGTTCAATGTTCTGGCAATTTCTTCCAACCAGTGAGCCACTTCGTATTTGGTTGTCGATTCTTTCAAGCTGGTTGCCATCCCTTGTGGACTGGTAAACCTGAAAATCAAATACAATATCAAAACCAGCACCACAGAAAAAACAATAAAAAAGGGATGATAGAAAGCCAACAGTATCAGACCAAAAACCACCTGTAGGGAGGCAGTACTATAGTCAATCAAAAGACTGGATAAACCTTTCTGTAAAATGATGGTATCAAAAAATCTATTCACCAACTCAGGGGCATATTTCCCATTCAGCACTTCGGATTTAATACGGGGAATCCGGTAAGAAAATTCCATGGCCGATTTACTGAATACCCGCTGTTGAATTTTTTCTGTTAAATACAACTGGCTGATTTGAAGGTATCCTCCAAAAATTAAGCCCAATGCCACAATAATAACCAGCAAAACCCAAGAAGTGCTCAACCTTCCTCCTAAAATAAAATTTAAAATAGCCTGTATCCCCAGGGGCAATGATAAAGATACCAACCCATTTAGTACCGCATAAAAGTAGATGGCATAGATCTCCTTTTTTTCATCCTTTAATAAGCTAAAAAACCTTCTTAAAGGGGTGTTCACCAATTTCTCACTCATCTTTAATGGTTTGAAATGCCAATTGATAATAAAAATTTAACTTTTCTTCACCCTGAAGGGTAGATTCGGTCATTTTGGGCATGTGCTTTAAAAAAAAAGCCTGTAAAAGCGTGGTCTCCACTAAGGTGGAAACCAGGGTTTTGGGGTATCTGTAATTGGGATTAATTTCAATGATAATCCCTGCAATCCTATCCATCAACCTGTAAAACTGTTTAAAATACCCGTTTTTGTTTTCAATATCAACCTCCTTGGTTAAAAAAGATTTGTACGATTCTTCTGTAACCAAAATTCTCAGATTATGGAGATTAATATATTCGCTTTCACGATAGATAGGCCCCTCCACCAAAAGCTTGATGGCCGTCTTCATCTTTTCAACGGGATCCTTTAGGTTGTTGGTTGCATAAACCAGATTATGTTCCAACCAACCCCAATACCAGCTGGTAAGGTATAACAATAATTTGTGCTTGTTTTCAAAATACCTGTAAATCGCAGCCTCTGTACTTCCGGTTCGCCCAGACAACTTCTTAAAATTAAAACTTTCCATCCCAAGTTCAGTGATCAGTGCTGGACCCTCCTGTAGGATTTTTTTTCCTAAATCTGAACTAATAGGGTCCTTCAGATAGAAATTATGGTTAACAGCAACCACCATTTCCGATAAAATTTTCTCCATTCAAAAAGGTTTGAGGTATTACTTTCAATTTGGTTAAACAAATATACAATAAGTAAGTTTAACTTACTAGTTTCATGTCACATCAATTTTGACGCTAATCCAATATATCTCGATCTTCTAAAAGGTCAGTCCCGTGGGCTGTTTTCCCCTTAAAGGACAGAGGGGCGAGCGTGGGCAAAAGTCATTTAACAGATGCCGCAACACTAGCATTATATTATCACTTATTTTTATCCATCAGAATCAGTTATTAATGCGGATCATATTTGATATTACCCAAAGCATATAAATATAAAACTTTGGAGTACCTAAGCATAAAGGGAAGTAATATCAGGTTTAAAAAAAGCACGGACAATAGGTAGAATATTAAATCCGGATCGTTAAAAAAATAGTTCAGGATAAGCATTACATTGATAAAAAGGGCTACCGATAACGCATAACTGATGTACATCGCTCCATAGTAAAAATCAGGTTCAGGCACCAATACTTCCTGGCAATGTGGACATGATTCATTGACTTGTGTCAATTTTCTAAAACTATAGACTGGAACAGGAAATAAATTGCCTTGCCTGCATCTGGGACATTTGGCCTTGAACATAGCTGTGGCCAGGCTTATTCTCTTCTTCAATTTGTGGTTTTTATTTTATCGGACTTCATCAAGGTCATAATCTTTCCCTATTCCCCATTGCAACAATTCCTTCAAATCATAAAGTTCAAGGGTATCCAGGTCTTTCATTTTGAAATTTTCCCTTCCTATTCGTTCCAAAACCTGAAGATACCGGATCTCCCCATAATTTACCAACCGGTAAACCCGTCCTACTCTAATATTATCTATGGCCAACGGCATCGGAAAATTTTTAAAATGAAAACATTTAAAACCCTGTGGTAATTAAGTTTACTCCAACTGCTTCAAATGTAACTTGTTCTTCTGCTTCTGTAATGGCTTCTACCTCCATTTTGATTTTCCGGCATATTCAGCAAAATGTCTTTGATTGGCTTGGCACCCAAGCAACAAATACATAAGTGATAAGCTCAAAAGATGAAATACTTTCATGGTTCTTCCTGGTTTCGAGAGGTAAAATTCGTCTGCAAAGTTAAAAAGGATTGGGAAATTTTCGGTAATTTTTATTAATGAAAGTAATTTGGGTGGAAGACTTCAAAATCATGGAGAATCTATTAATTTTGCACTTCATTTAAAAATTACCGAATAATGACGGTCACAAAAAAATTTGTCATTGATTTTGACAGCACCTTTACAAAAGTGGAAGCCCTGGATATTTTAGGCGCTATAAGCCTGAACAAAGACCCCGAAAAAGATCAAAAGCTTCAAGCCATCAAAGACATCACTGATATGGGAATGGAGGGCAAACTGACTTTTAGAGAAAGTCTTGAAAAAAGGGTTTCCATTTTAAATGCCAACAAGGACCAAATTACAGAATTAGTAGATGCTTTAAGTAAAAAGGTATCGGACTCATTCCAAAGAAACCGGGAATTTTTAAAAGAAAACGCATCGGACATTTACATCATTTCCAATGGGTTCAAAGATTTTGTTGTGCCTATAGTAACGGCCTTTGGCATCAAACCTGAAAATGTATTTGCCAATGAATTCATTTATGATGAAGATGGCAACATTACTGGATTCAATGAAGAAAACCCCTTGTCAAAAAACAATGGCAAACCGGAAACCATCAAAAAACTAGACCTTGAAGGGGACATTTACGTAATTGGAGATGGTTATACGGACTATGAGATCAAGGCTTCCGGTTTGGCCAATAAATTTTATGCTTTTACAGAAAACGTGCACCGAACATCTGTTTCTTCCATGGCAGATCATATTGCCCCAAGTTTGGATGAAATTTTATATGTCAATAAAATGAACAAAAAATTTTCGTACCCTAAAAGCAGGATCAATATATTGTTGCTTGAAAACGTACACCCCATTGGGATAGAACTGATGAAGAGCGAAGGCTACAATGTGGAGGTGATCGGTTCAGCTTTGTCTGAAGAGGAATTGGCTGAAAGAATAAAAAAGGTGTCTGTTTTAGGCATTAGGTCAAAAACCCAGGTTACCAAAAAAGTGCTTGAAAATGCTAATCGCCTTATTTCTATCGGAGCATTCTGCATTGGGACCAACCAAATCGACCTGGAGACCTGTCAGGAGAAAGGGATCGCCGTTTTCAATGCACCTTTCAGCAATACCCGTTCTGTGGTAGAACTGGCCATTGCAGAGATCATTTTCTTAATGCGCAATATGTTGGACAAGGCCGTCAGCATGCACCAGGGAAAATGGGACAAATCTGCCTCGGGAAGCTTTGAGATCCGAGGCAAAAAACTGGGTATTATCGGATATGGTAATATTGGATCCCAACTATCAGTATTGGCTGAAAATATGGGTCTTGATGTTTACTACTATGATGTCATTGAAAAACTGGCTTTGGGAAATGCCACAAAGGTGGATTCCATGGAAGCGCTTCTTAATACCTGTGACGTCATCACCCTTCATGTAGATGGTCGCAAAGAAAACAAGTTATTGATAGACCAGGAAAAGCTTTATCAGATGAAAAAAGGAGCTTACCTGATTAATCTGAGCCGGGGACATGTGGTGGATGTACCTGCTTTGAAAAATGCCTTGGAAAGTGGGCACCTATCCGGTGCTGCCATTGATGTCTTCCCTAAAGAACCTAAAAATAATGAGGAGCCATTTGACTCCGAACTGATCGGTATGCCCAACACCATCCTCTCCCCCCATATAGGGGGCAGCACCCTGGAAGCACAGCAAAATATTGCAAGGTTTGTTCCGGGAAAAATCATTGAATACATCAATACCGGAAACACCTATAACAGTGTGAATTTTCCGAATATTCAACTTCCTTTTCTCCAGAATGCCCATCGTTTGATACATATTCATATGAATGAGCCAGGTATAATGGCCAAAATAAACAAAGTTTTGGCTGATTATAAAATCAATATCGTAGGACAATACCTGAAAACTAATGAGAAAATCGGGTATGTCATCACCGATATCGATAAGGCTTATTCCAGCAAAGTCATCGATGAATTGAAAGGCATTTCAGGTACGATTCGTTTTAGGGTGCTTTATTAAAAAAATAAAAAAAGGACTCCTTATTATAGGAGTCCCTTTTATTAGAGTCCAGACCTAGGAGTGTTACAAACCTCCGATATAACAGGATTTGAGCTGCCCAAATCTCGCAACCTTCCACTGTTATCCTGACCCTTTGAGGGACGAGGTCCAACAACTGATGATGGATGAGGCCTGGTTTTGAGACAGCGCTTCACTCGGTATTTTAATTAACTTGTGAAGTTTGAACATGTCGTTGATCCGAACTCCGGTCAAATATACGATAGAATAATGCAAACCTCAAATCAACACCATATCTTCCTGAAAAACGGCAATTAAAAGTATTTATTCCAAAAAAACATGAATGAAAAAACATAAAGCATTATTTTTCCAAAAACTAAAAACAATTGTGTTTTTATTGTGTAATTTCCAAAACCAAAATGGAGATTTTTCTGAAAAAATAATGTCATATAGGGATCTGAGGCTATAAATACCCTCAAAAGTTTGTTCTTAACTGAAAAATTTTAATGATTTAGGATGTATCAAATCGAAAAAATCATCGTCTGTCTTGATCAGACTGAAATGGATCAAACATTGGTGAAATTCGCTGCTTTCATAGCAAAGATCAACCGTTCCAAGAAAATATATTTCACCAATGTGATCCGAAACCTTTCTATTCCTAAAGATGTATTGCTGGAATTCCCCAATCTTATCAGCAATATGGTAGAGGAAAGAAAAAGCCAAATGAAGCAAGTAGTGGATGAATATTTTGGACCTCATTCCAATATGAATTTTTCATTTACCGTCAAAGAAGGCCCGCTTTCAAAAAAAATACTAAAACTTGCTAATGATAAATCCGCAGATTTAATTTTAATCGGAAGGAAAACCTCATTGACTGGTTCAGGAGTAGTTTCCCAGAGATTGGCTAGGAGGGCTTCCTGTTCTTTAATGATCGTTCCTGAAAAGAGCAAACCCAAAGCCAAAATACTCCTGGTTCCGAGTGATTTTTCTGAGTATTCAAAAGATGCCATGGAGGAAGCCCTGGAAATTGCGGAGAAAAACGGAGGGAAGGCAGAAATATTTTGTCAAAATGTCTTTACAGTGCCATCAGGATATCATTTTACCGGAAAGACCTACGATGAATTTAGTCAAATTATGCAAATGCATGCTGAAGTAAACTATAAAAAATTTATCCGGAAAATTGATACTAAGGGCATTAAAATCAAACCCCTTTACACCAAAGATGAAGATGATGATCCTATAGTAGACATCCTGGAAAAAGCCCAGGAAATCAAGGCCGATATCATAATCATAGGAGTAAAAGGCCGGACGGCTGCCACCGCCCTTTTTATAGGGAGTCTTGCAGAAAGGCTCATTCAGATGAATGATAAAGTTCCCCTCCTGGTAACCAGGCCAAAAGGTAAAAATGCAGGAATCCTGGAATACATTCTTGAAATTTAGGAGGGCCATAAACTTGTCTATTCTTATAGGACTTTATCTTTAAAATCCCTAACTTCAAGGTTAAAACAGAGTTTCAAAACTATGAAGACCAGAATCACCTTAATCCTAGTAAGCGCCTTTTTCTTCTTAAGTTTGGATGTTTATTCCCAATTTGGTAGATTAAGAAATGCTGCAGCCCGTGGAGTTTCGAGGGCAATCGAAAAAACAGTGGAGTCACAGGTGGAAAAAGCTACCCGCAGACAATTGGAGAAAGCTTTTGAAGATCTCTACAGCGATTCGGACAGCATGAATGCGGATGGTTCATCCAATTCAGGCTATGATTTCAGTAAAGTCATGGGGTCCATTAATATGGATGTTGACACAGAATCAGCCTACGATTTTTCCGGAATGGCGGTACTTGAAATTATCAGTACCGATGCCAAAGGAAAAACCGCTGATCCCGTTAAAATCAATTCCCTACTGAGTGAGGAAAATAAATATTACGGCATGGAGGTTTTAGATGATAAAAACCAAAAGGAAGGGGAAAAAACAATTATGATTTTTGATCCTCAAAATAATGCCACCATTATGCTGTTAGAAAACGAGGAGGGTCATTCAAGTATGGCTTTTGCTTTGGACTGGGAAGGCCTAGCTGAAGGAGCTGGTACAGATCAGGTCAATTCCGAAGACAACCTGGACAATGTCCGGTTTGAAAAAACGGGGAATACCAAGGATATTTTGGGTTATACCTGTGATGAATATCTGGTAGATCATGAGGACATGAAGGGGAATTACTGGGTAAGTCAATCTCCGATTGAGGGAATGGAATCATTTTGGGGAAAAAACAGCCCCTTTCTCACCAAAAAAATGAAAGCAGAAAATAAAGGTTATTTTGAAAAATTGCCAGAGGGTAATGTTTTGGAAATGGACTTTTTAAATAAAGAAGACCAAAGTAGGTCACAGATGAGATTCATCAAAATTGATAATAACAAAAGCCATTCATTCAATATGGCAGATTACCCGAGTGCAATGAAGGCCGGCAAATAAAACCCTATTTAATTCACGAAAATTGACCCTATCCATCATAGTGGCAAAAGCCAAAAACAATGGTATCGGACTGGATGGAGAGCTGCCTTGGCACCTTCCTTCTGATCTCAGACATTTCAAAAAACACACGACAGGTCACCATGTACTCATGGGTAGAAAGACCTTCGAGTCATTGGGAGAACCCCTTCCCGGTAGGATACATTTTATTATGACCAAAAATCCCTCCTTCAAAGTGCCAAATGGCCATTTTGTTGTACATGGGGTCCAGGATGCTATCAAAATGGGGGAAGAAATCGGTTTGGAAAAGTTAATGGTCTTAGGAGGAGCAGAGATTTATAAACAGGCCATCCCCTTGGCTGACGAGATGATCATTACCGAAATTGATGCCGAACCAGAAGCAGACACCTTTTTCCCAGCTTTTGATGAGCAGGATTGGGTGAGAGTAAAAGAGGAATTCGTTCCAAAGGACGAAAAAAACCCCTTTAACCATACTTTCGTAACCTATATCCGTAAATCCTGATCTTTTCAAATCCGACGATATAGCCCTGGCATATTGAAAATCAATCCCCAATATCACCAATTAATAATTTTTAATTTTAAGGATAACAAATCCAGAGCATGAAATGAATAAGATTGTAAAGGCTGAGATAATTTCCATTGGAGATGAATTGCTTTATGGGCAAATACTGGATACCAACAGCAAATGGATCAGTGAAGAACTGGATAAAATCGGAGTAAGGGTCGTCCGCAAGACAACTGTGGGAGATGAAAAATCGGTCCTTTTGGAAGCCTTTCAGGCGGCATCAGAAAAAGTAGATATTGTACTGATGACAGGAGGATTGGGGCCTACCAAAGATGACTTGACCAAGGAGGTACTGGCATCATTTTTTGACAGTTCCATTGTCTTGTTCCCTCAGGCACTGGAGGACCTTAGCCTTTTATTTTCAAAAAGAGGTAGGGAACTGACGCCTACCAATCGACAACAAGCCTATCTTCCAGAAAATTGTACTTATATTCACAATGCCAAGGGTACTGCCCCCGGTATGTGGTTCGATGAAAAAAGCAGCATTTGGATGTCTATGCCCGGGGTTCCCCATGAAATGAAGTACCTGATGGAAAATGAGGTGATACCAAGAATAAAAAAGCGATTCAGCTTTCCGGTTATTTACCACAAGATGGTGAAAACTGTCGGAATTGGCGAAAGCTGGCTTTCAGACCTAATTGCTGAATGGGAAAATAAATTACCCGGCCATATCCGTCTGGCCTATTTGCCCTCCCTTGGAGAAGTAAGGTTAAGGCTAACCGGTTTTGGAGATGTTCAGGAAAAGGTAATGGAAGCAGTAGATGATCAAATCAACCAATTGTTACCGCTTATTGATAAATTTGTATATGGATTCAATGAAGACACCCTTCCTTCTGTAATCGGCCATTTATTAAAACAAAATTCCCAAACGGTTGCCCTGGCGGAAAGTTGTTCAGGCGGATTCATTTCCCATCTTATCACTGGTATCGGAGGGTCGAGCAGCTATTTTAACGGCAGTATCGTTCCCTATCACAATCAATTTAAAACCCATATTTTAGGTGTAAATCCTTTAACTTTGGAGAAAAATGGCGCGGTGAGTGAGGAGACTGTCAAAGAAATGGCTACCCAGGTCAGGGCAAAATTCAAGGCTGGATATGGTTTGGCCAGTACGGGGATTGCCGGACCTGGAGGAGGAACAGTGGAAAAGCCGGTAGGCTTGGTGTGGATTGGATGCAGTGATGGCCAAACTTGCTACACCAGGAAACTACAGCTTACCCAGGATCGGTCGGTCAATGTTCAATTGACGGGGGTGGCCGCTTTAAACCTTTTAAGGGAGACCATTTTATTGAAAACTAAATAAAATTTTGATGAATTATTTTTGGAAACCAAATTCTAAAATATAGTTTTATATCAAATGAAAATCAAATAAGAAAATTAAGCTATGGCAACAGTAGAAATGGTGATGCCCAAAATGGGAGAAAGCATTATGGAAGGCACTATTCTTTCGTGGCTTAAAAAAGAAGGTGACAAAATAGAGCAGGATGAATCCGTATTGGAAGTGGCCACCGATAAAGTGGATACCGAAGTTCCGGCTATCCATGCGGGGATAATTAAAGAGATCCTTGCCCGGGAAGGAGATGTAGTCGAAGTGGGAAAAGCCATCGCACTGATTGAAATCGAGGAAACAGTTGATTTAAAGGAAGAAAGTCCTGAAAAGGTTGA
>JBBDSB010000525.1:0-22939 GCA_040905205.1 Cyclobacteriaceae bacterium | reverse complement strand
ACCTTTTGTTTAAGGTCCACCAGATCATCATTGTAGGTAAATTTAAAATCTGTTTTGGATTCCACCCTTTTAAAGAAATGCAATAGGGATTTTTCTTTTAAATCAAGGGAAATTTTCACTTCCTCAATGGTTTTCCGTTGCGCATTGCCAGTATTGGCCAATATGACCGTGCAGAAAATCATCTGGATCATAAAACCATATAACATTCGTTTGGACAGCATAATAAGTTGTCTCTGTATATTTTTTTTCATAATGATTAAGTAGTTTAATTAAATGATGACTTGAGCGCTTGCCTTTATTTTCTCAAAACAACTGGAGGCAAGGTAAGGCAGGGCTTCATTCTCCCAAGAATGGGTCCTGCCATCATTTTATCCTGAATCCAAATATTCCATTTTTTCAATCATTTTACTTGTACAAAACTGCCTTTCTGTTTTTTATTCTATATTTCATTCCGGAAGTAATGGCAATGCCCCGCAATACATTTTCCAGGGATTCATCCCTATAGGTTCCCGAATAAACCCAATTACTTGATAGCCTTCCTTCAAGACTGACCTCTACCCCAAACCATTTTTCCAATTTTTCCTTACATTCCTGAAAAGAATCAGATTTAAACACCAAAACCTTATCTTTCCACCCAGTCATTTCAAGGGCGTCAAAACCTGTTTTAAACAGGTTTCCGTCCTTTTTCATGACCACCATTTCAGAGGCCTGAAGCCGAACCTGATTACCCTTTTGATCATTTATTTGAACTTTGCCACTGACCAGCGCCACTGACAATTCATCGTCTTCTTCCTTCACATTAAAAGAGGTTCCCAATACCTTGATTTCAGTATCATTGGTATAAACAGAAAAAGTTTGTCCATTTTTTTTAACATCAAAAAACGCCTCTCCGGTAAGTTTTACCCACCTTTCACCCTTACTAAAATCTTTGGGATATTGTATTGCACTTTCTGCATTGAGGTAAACTTTTGAACTGTCTCCAAACGTGATGACGGATTTTTTTCCCGAAGAAGTGCTCCGATATACCAGTACTTCCTCGATTTCAGTCTCAACAGGCTGGTTCTCAAAAACCACAACATGATAAAAACCCATCCACCCACAAAATCCTAAAATAAATATGGCCACCACTTTCCGCAAATAGAGTGGCCATAAAATTTTTAAGGAAGTTTGATTTTGGTACTTGTCTTTTCCCGAATTGATAATGGACTCAAAAGTATCCAAATACATCTTATCAGACATTTCTTCATCATTGGCATATTTTACTGATCTTACCAAGGTGATGGCTTCCAAAATGACTTCTCTTTTTTCCGGATGCTCCACCATCCATTTTTCCCAAAAATGCCGGGTATTCTCATCTGGGTTTTTCACCCAATGGATAAAAAACTCATCGGATAGAAAATCCAAAATATCGTAATCAATATATTTCATTCTTTACTTCTCAATCTTGAATAATCGGTTTAGGCTTATCCTTTTAAAATTTCTTTGAGGGTGGCCAAAGCCCTATAGATAATTTTACGTGCTGATTTCACTTCATTAAATTCCATGGTTTCGGCAATTTCTTTATAACTCATTCCCTCTTCATACAACAATAATATCGCCTGTCTCTGTCTGGAGGTCAACTTGTTCAAAGCATTCCTCACTTTCATCCTCTTTTCTACCTCATTTTCCTTTTGTATTATCATAGACTCATGGGAAAGTGAAATTGGAAAAAACCGTTCTCTGATCTCCTCACTTTTTAAATTGGAAATTTTATCCAGATTTAGTTTCCGGATAATTTCCCTTTGTAGAGCTTTAAACAAATAGCCTTTAATGCTTTTTACTTCCGGAAGGCTGCCTCTTTTCCTCCTTAAACCAATAAAAATATTTTGAATACAGTCCTTGATCAGTTCCCCATCCTTTGTTACCTGTGAACCATATCGGAACATAACTTTAACATAAATGCGATAAATATAATTAAATGCCAATTCATTCCCCTTGTCAAATGCCCTCCAAACCTCATCATCCGTTTTATTTTCAAACTTCTGGATCGGCTCGGGATGATTTAAATGGATTTTTGGTTCTACGGGCTGATGGACTTCCTTTAATATAGATTTCATCGCTGATTGCTATTATTGATTTAGGGTGGTTACTCAAATTATAGTGAAAATTTAACATAAAATGACCCCATTAAAAAATATTTTTTTCACAAAAATATTTATTTAAATTTTATTGTGTGAATAAATAAAAATAATAAAATATAAAAATTAATTTAACAAAATAACAAAATAAAATTTTATGCCCAACATAAGTTTGAGTTAACATCGTCTTAAAAAACCTACTAAATAGTCAAGCGGTCCCTTTTTGGTAGATTTAGGAGTTGTTAAAGAGTGTGGCAGTCTCGTAAAGTAAGGGATTCCCAGGGCTTTCTCCGCTCAAAACCCTTTCTAAGCCTACCGATGACGGTTTTTTCCTGAAATTACATCGAATTCTGGCATTCATTGATATCTTATTAAATTACAGATTCCCACCATTTCACCCAATCAATCAGAGGGAAAATATTTTGCCTTATTCATATTGGATCCACTATTCTATAAGCTTCTAATGCCCCTATATTGCCTTCATGATCTGCTCTACTCATGCCATGTTCCAAACCTGCGAACCCCCTATAGCCCTTATCATATACATGTTGAAGTACATTTTTATAATTAATCTCCCCAGTCCCGGGTTCTTTTCTGCCTGGGGTATCCCCTATTTGTAAATAAGCTATCTCATCCCAGGCATAATCTAGGGTAGGTATCAGATCTCCTTCTTGTATCTGCACATGGTAAAAGTCAAACAAAATTTTCACACTAGGGCTCGCCACAGCTTTGGCCATGGCGTAGGCTTGGGAGATGGTATGTAAAAACTTTCCGGTGTGGTTACGCTGGTTCATTGTTTCCATAACCATAACGATGCCATGAGGTTCGTATATTTCGGCAACCCGCTTCAAAAGATCAATAGCATTGGCCATTTGAAAATCCCAGGGAAGGCTATAATCTGCAGACCCCAAAACATTATGGACAAACTTGGTATTCATTCTTTTGGCGATATCCACCGATTCCCTGACCTCCTTCAGCACCTGGTCTCTTACCGATTGATCTCTTCCTGCAAAGGTTACTTCTCGCATGGTCAAAGTTCCTACAAATTGCCCAAATTCCATTCCCAGACTACTTAAGGTACGGCTGATTTGCTCCTGTTCTTCCACCGGTCTCCTTCTTAACCAGGTATTCTCCCAGGCTCTGAACCCTTGATCATATCCCCATTTAATCTGATCAAGAATATTCAAGTTATCGGCCACATTGAAAACACCGAAATCAGGAGAAAATTTCATGTTAAAGGGCTGGGTTAATAGTTTAATATCCGAAGTTGTACTTGCTTTCACCATTTCGGTACCCGACCATAACCCTGTAGTCGCCAATATACCATTCCTAATAAATTCTTTTCTGTTCATTGGTTTCTATTCATTTTGCTTTTTTAATGCTTACATCCTTTTAGCATTCTTCTGTTAATATTTTGATTTTCTGAGGTCATAACTTGTTCCGTGCCGAAGGCCGGGTGGCCTGCCTTACGGTAGACAGGAAATCTCACACCTGCCGGAAGGTGTTTGATAATCATCCCTCCTTGTTCTGATTTCGCCATGCCTGCCTCATGCAGGCTCGATTTCATGACATTTTTACGGCGGAACAAAATTTTCGCTGTGGGTCTGCGGCCGCATAAGCGATCCCTGAATCAGGATCTACATAGACCATGGCCGGATAGGCAATAACATTATCTACCACATTTACATCATGGCCCTTTTTACTCAGTTTTTCAATAACCATTCTCCCTGTCTCATTGATGTCTAATTTATCCATACTGATAAACCGTTCCTTTGGATCGGCCTTGGGTACAAAGGAATGCTCCAGATGATATGTCCTGAACCGGGGGGTTTCCATGGCCTCCTTAGGTAACATACCAAATTCAACAAGATTAAGAAACAGTTGTAACCCAGTCTGGTCCTGCATATCCTGGCCAGCCACACTCATGCCAATTATGGGCTTTTGGTTTTTAAGTACAATTGTAGGCGTAAGGGTAATTCTTGGCCTTTTTCCGGCTTCAAGGGCATTGGGATGGCCTTTCTGAATATTTAAACTGCTCAGCCGGGTATTGTGTGCGATACCTAGGCTTTCACATATGCCATATTCAGGGTTGGAACTGGGCGTGGCAGCTACCATGTTCCCCCATTTGTCCAATACCACGCAGGTAGTGGTTCCCTTTTCTCCAGGCCAGTATTGCCCCGGTCCTGCCAAAGCTTTCATTTTATAGGGGTCTCCGGGTCGGATTTCATCGGAAGCTTTTTCCATATCGATCAATTTGGATCTGATATTGGTATATCGCTGTGATAAAAGTTTCTTAATCGGAACGTTTGCAAACTCAGGGTCTCCATAATATCTATCCCTATCTGCAAATGCCAGCTTCATGGCCTCCACGGCAGCATGAATATAATCCGGTGAAAAATGACCCATGGACTTGATGTCAAATTTTTCCAATAGGCGAAGGGATTGCAAAAATACCGGCCCTTGTGTCCAGGTATTACATTTATGGATTGAAAATCCCCGATAATCCACGGAAACTGATTTTTCTACCTTGGTAACATGAGTTTCCAAGTCCGACTTTCTCAAAAACCCTTCGGAACGTATGTAATATTCATGAAGCTCATCTGCTATATCGCCTTTGTAAAACCGGTCCCTCGCCGCCTGAATTTTCTTTTCTCTGTTTCCATTCGTACTTCTTTCCGTATCTATTAATTTCCGAAGTGTTTTGGCCAAATTGGCATACCATTCCTTTCCTCCATCATCCAACAACTCTAGGGTTGGTTGAATAATCTTTTCAAAGGATAATGTTCCATTCCTGGCCAAGGCAGCCATGCAGGTACTGATGGTACTTGGGGTCGTGGCGGCCTTAATACCCTTTTCAGGTATACCATTTTCATAATACCATTCAATGGCTTTGGGATCCTTTGGTGCACCTCCCATTCCATTAAAAACGCTTACCTCTCCCTTCTTGGCATCAAAATACATGAAAGGTGATTCCCCACCTATGCTGAACATGCCGTAATCTGAAACTGCCAGGTTAAAAATTACTGCCACGGCACTGTCAACGGCATTGCCCCCCTCTTCCAAAATTCTTACGCCTGCCTTTGCAGATGGTGCCGGCCCTGCAGCCACAATTCCTGCATTTCCAGATGCAAACCAGGTTATTTCTTCTCGGGCACCTTGATGAGCAATACTCAATGGCGGAAAACTACTGATTATTCCCAAAGCGGATAATTTCTTGATAAAACTCCTTCTGTTTTTCATTTTCAGTTTGTTTATTTACAAATTATCTCGAGAGGTACCGGATGATCCACCTTTCCAACGGGTCTTTGCCCTTTACCAACCTGATCCGCCACCCCATTCCCATCTCCCAAATCTAATCTTGCCTTTACGGCCAAAGCCATCATTTCAGATTTGAGCAGGGAATAGGAGGATATCACATTTTGGGTTTCTCCCGGATCGGTTTCCACATTGAAAAGTTGTGCCTCCTGCCCTCCGCTCGAAAATATTTTTTTCTCCAAGGGCAGGTACAGCTTCCATGGACCTTTTCGAATAGCCTGTAGTTGTGGTCCGTCATAATAATAAAAGGCCTCATGGGGTGATTGGGCACCAGGTGATCCCAGCAGAAGATTTTTTATGTCTTTTCCGTCAATGATCCGGTCATCCGGAATTTCCACTCCTGCCCATTTGGCAAAAGTTACGTACAAATCCATGGTGGTACTCAGTTCGCTGTTCACCTGATTTTTTGGTATGGTTCCCGGACACCAGGCAATCATAGGTACCCTTTGTCCACCTTCTGCTGTCGTATAACCCCAGCCTCCCATGGGTAAATTTCTTCCCTGAACAGGTTCCCTTTTAGGGGCTCCATTATCGCTGGTCCATATAACAATGGTCTGTTCACCCAAATCTAATTGTTTGAGTGTATGAATGATCTCTCCGGCACTCCAATCCAATTCCTCCACCGCATCCCCCCATGAGCCGTTTTTACTTTTACCTTTAAATCCGGGACTGGAAAAGGGGGCCAAAGTGGAGCCTGGCATGGATTGGGGCAGGTAAAGGAAGAAAGGTTTATCTTTGTTTTCTTGGATAAATTTTATGGCTTCTCCAGTTTCCCTTTGGGTCATGTAATCACGGTCAACAGGAGCCTCAATCACTTTGCCATTTCTCATGAGGGGTAACTTAGGTGCATTGGGAATCCGCTTTTGCTCATGTTCCTGAGTCATGTCATCTGAATAGGGAATCCCGAAATAATAATCAAAGCCATGGTTTGTAGGCAAAAATGGCATTTGATCTCCAAGATGCCATTTGCCTATAATTCCAGTAACATACCCGCCATTCTTAAGTAACTGGGCAATGGTAATTTCATCAGGATGTAAACCCACAGGTTCTACGGGCCGCAACACCCTTCCCCCATTACCGGAAAGGTGCAGGTTAACCCGTCTGGGATAACAACCAGTCATTAAACTGGATCTGCTTGGGGTACAAACGCCTGATGTGGAATAAAAATGGGTAAACATGGTTCCCTCTTTGGCCAGTTGATCCAGATTTGGTGTACGGTTTACTACCGACCCAAATGGACCAATATCCCCATAGCCCAAATTATCCACATAAAAAATGATGAAGTTGGGTTTTTTAGGCAGTTTTAGGGATGCTCCGGATATAGGCCCCGAAAGCAAGAGGAAAAAAGCCAAACTGGTTATTAAGATTTTAATTTTGGTCATTAATTTGCAAGTTTAAGGGGTTAAATTCAGCTTTATTTAACTCTAATGACCTCTCACTGTTCTTCCTTCCAAAGGGAATTGATCATTTCCAGCGTACCTTCCACCAATTCCTTTCCTCCCTCCGGGCCAATCAAGGTGCTGGCAGGTATAGCACCGTAAGCATTACCTTTTACTGACCTTTTTGGAGGTAGGTACATTCCTTTGCTATCGGATAATTGGACTAAAAACGTCTGAACTGCCGGGCTTCTTGCTTTTATCCGGATCCCATAGTCCACGTACAATTCAAAAGGATTGGAAGCTATGGCCACTTCTCCCAAACGAACTACCATGATATGAAAAGGAATTTTCCGTTCTATCTTCTGTAATTCAAATCTTTCTTTGGTGGCATCCCCTCTTTGTAACCTTCTATACATCCCAGTTACATCCTTGTACCACCTGGGATCTTCCTTTAATTTATCATTGGTTTCCATTTCTATTTTAGCTTTTTCATACAGATCAGCATGTTCTTTTGCCAATTCAACAGCATAATCAACATCTTCCTGGCTGATCAATCTCCTGGTCAGGGACATATTTTTGGCAGTGACACCGAATTCAGGGCTCCATTCAATTTGGTCCTCCATATAAGGGTACACCCCCAAAACGGCATCTACAATTCTTATGGCGAGTTGCTTTCTTCGCGCCAGGCTCTGTTGGCCGGCTCCATCCGCATCCAATCCCATGATTTTCTGCATCCTTTCTTCTGCATTTGCCTGAAAATGGGCCCGGGGGGATTGATCTCCCGCTGAACTTCCCTGCGCAAGTACAAAGATATCCCTTCCAAATTCCTCATGGATCTTTTCCCGGACATCTGACCAAAAATCTGCGCTGACCTGGTAAATGTGTTCACTGACCTGGGAAGGGCAGGCAACATTTATTACTACTCCGGTCAATTCTTTTGAAGTATTGAAGCAATAAATCAAATTCACCGAATGGTCCTCGTATCCCTCAACATGACTAAAATCCGGGTCATTAAAATTGCCATACATCCTTGCAGATCCATCTTCATAAACCGCCAACCTGTTCTGACCTACCACAGCATGACCCAATCCATAGCTTACTCCAGAAATTTCCCGACCTTTCCAGGCTTCAACACAAGCCTCGGCAATTCGCTCAGCGGCAAATTCCACATAATCCTCGGGGGCCATCACATTAGATCCCAGATCATTTTGATCTACACCATATACATCTGATATGCTTTGTGCCGTGGCAAAAGGAGCTGAATGAGAATGGGTGGCATTGATCATCAGGTGGTTTACATTGAATTCTGGCAAGTGTTGTTTCATTTTTAGAAGAACGGACTCCCGCAATTCATTTTCAATGGAAACCAAATCGCAGCTTACCATGATTACCCCATTGCCTGAATCAGACTCCATGGCCAAGGCAGTGGCCATAACAGGATCCAAAATTCCTTCAGAGATCCTGGCATAAAATTGCCCGGACAGAAAAACAGGTTGATCAGGTGTAATACTTCTACTGGCCCAACCAATTTTAAGATTTCCTCCTTTTTCCTTTGCTTGTTCTGGTGAACATCCAATAACCAAAATGGTTGCCAACAATAGGAATAAGCGGGTAGGATTGACTGATTTTTTCATTTAAATTTAATTTTTTAATTATTTTTTAATATTGGAATTTGCTCCCTGAGCAATTCATTCCCATTGGTCTTCGATCAATTGCAGGGTGTATGACACCAATTCTTCTCCTCCTTCCGGACCTACCAAGGTGCTTGCGGGAACCGCACCATAGGCACCCCCAGCTATGGACCTTTTGGTAGGAAGGTATGAACCCGACCCTGCCAATTGGACAATGAAAGTCTGGGTAGCGGGACTTTGGGCCTTTATTCGCATACCATAATCCAGGTATAATTCAAATGGATTTGTGGCCATAACCATATCCGATATCCGCACCACATGGACCTCTACCGGGATTTTAGGCGTGTTTTTTTCCAATTGATAACGCTCGCTGACCACATCTCCCCTTCGCATTAACCTGTAACTTCTGGTAAGGTCATGGTACCATCGCTTTTCCTTGGTGATTTTTGGATTGGATTTCGCTTCATCAAGAAGTTTCTGGTAAACTTCACTCCATTTTGAACTTTCTTTTTTTGCATCTTTCACATCCCTTTTACGGAGCAGTCTCCTAGATAAATGAAGAGTAGCAGATTGGTGGGAAAGCCGGGGAGACCATTCGATTTCCTTTTTCATTAAGGGAAGAATGGATTCAATGGCATCTGTGATCCGATAGGCAATTTGCTTCCTCCTGGCCATGCCCCCGTCGTCTCCGAAACCATATAATTCCTGCATTCTCCTTTCTGCGGACTGACCTACCATCACCCGTGGAGATTGGTCTCCTGCCGCTGCAGTCTGAGGCAAAACATAAATACCCTTACCTAACCTTTCTGAAAGTTCATTTCGTGTTTCATGCCAAAAATCAGCTGATACAAAATAGGCTCCCCCGGTTACCTGTGAAGGGACGGCAACATTGATCACCATTCCAGTCAACTCCTTGTTGCCATCCCAGGTAAACAAGGCATTGACGCTGTGATCTTCGTATCCCTCTATATGGCTGAAATCAGGATCGTTGGTGTTTCCATACATTCGCGATTTTCCGTCTTTTAAAGCCTGGATTCTATTCTGCCCGATAGCGGCATGACTTAATCCATAGCTTATTCCACCCGGTTGACGGTTTTCCCATGCCATTTGGATACCATTGGCGATCTTTGCGGCGGCAAAGTCAAGGTACTCTTCCGGAGTGGTTACTTTTTCGCCTCCTGAAATCAGCTCCAGACTTACTCCATATAGTGTTTCGACATCTTTGGTTGCAAAATAAGGAGCCGTATGGGTATGTGTGCCATTTAATATTATTTGTTCGGGCAAAAGATCAGGGATTGCCTTTACGGCCAAATCCCTTACCCTACCGATCAGATCCCCATAACTTCTTTCTTTGCTGTCATCTCCGATACATATCAGATCACAGCTGACCAATACCACTTTGTTGTCCATTTTTTCACTGGAAGCATCCAGGACAAGGGCCGTCGCAGTAAGGGGATCCAATATACTTTCGGATAATCTGGCATGAAACTGGCCTGCCAACAAAACCGGGTGTTTTGGTGTAATATCCACACTGGACCATCCGATTTTTAAATTTGACTTTTCTTGAAATGGGTGATCAGGCTCACTTCCTTCACTATCTCTTGACCAAACCAGAAATAGTAAGCCTAAAAGGTAAATTACCATTCGCCTCTGGTAGGGATAGCCATATCTAAAAGGTTTTCTGTTGTTATCAGTCATCATATTTTGATTTATTAATCCCATAATTTATTAATTCCCCGGACCGTTTCTTCCACCAAAATATCACCTCCTTCGGGGCCTACCTCCGTACTTTGAATGATGGCACTGTAATGACCACCCCTAAGCGCCTCCATGGTTGGTAAATAGGTCCCTCCACCTACCAGTTGCACGACAAATGTCTGCAAGGCATTACTTCTAGCCTTGATTCTAATTCCATATTCGGTAAATAATTCAAAGGGATTGGTACAGACAGCCACATCCCCAAGTCGAACCATGTGAAAATCCACATCATAGGTTTCATCAGGGTTCTGTAGTTGCTTTTCGTACCTATCCAAAAGTGCCCCATGCCATTTCAGAAGCCTGTATTGCTTGAGTTTGGTTTCTTCATCCAACTTTTCCCAAGCTGAAATCGAATTTTTAGCTTCTGCAACGGCCTCTGCGGTCACCCACCTTTTGGGCAAGTTTATCCGCTTTACTTCATGGACCAAAGCAACATCTGTGTAGCGGTCTTTTTCAACTACCTGGTAAACGTCTTCCACCGTAACCACAATCCTCCTGGCCAATTCTTCCAGCCGATCCAGATTTCTTAATTTCAGCATTCTTTCTTCTGCCTTATCGCCATACATCAAATGTGGGGACTGGTCCCCAGCAGCACCAATCCATCCTAAAACCACCAAATCGTCACCAAACTTTTCTCTTAATTTTTCTCTTACCGGATACCAGAAATCGGCATTGATAGATGACCTGCCCTCCACTTCCTGAGCGGGACAGGCCACATTAATTACGCTGGCTAAAAGCTTGTCCTTTTCATCCCAGAAAAATAAAAGATTTACATCGTGGTCCTCCACTCCTTCCAATCCCCTGAATTCAGGCAGATCGGTATTTCCGTACATTTTGGAAGAACCATCATAATAAGTGGCCCGACGGTTGGTGGCCAATTTGGATTGGCCGATTCCCCAGGAAACACTTCCCGGTATTCTTGATTCCCAGGCTTTTGATATGGCCTGTACAACCCTATCTGTCAGAAAATTCAAAGTTTCATCAATAGTGGTTACCTCATCAGGAAGAATAAAATTTCCTTCCCGGGTAGTGGGACCGGTATGGGTATGAGTGGCACTGATAATAATCTTTTTGGTATCGATTTCCGGTAATTTTTGATTTACCGCTTTTAATATCATTTCTTTCAATTTATCAGTAATGACAACCAATTCCATGGCCACCCAAATACTAATTTGTTTTTTGCTACCATTAATATTTTCCAAAGCCACCACGCTTGCTGTTAAGGGCGTTTCTACCTCCTCCGCCACCCTTAGCCTCATCTGCCCATCTAAAGAGACCGGTAGGGGAGGCGTTATATCAACGGTGGAAACCCCAACCCATAATTCCGCAGCAGAAATTGGATTCACGCTGGCAAAAAAGATGAATATTGCAAAACATGGCTGATAAAGCCAATTATTAATCTTTTTCATAATTTGATTTTATTTTTTTTGAATAATTCCGGATATATTTCTTGAGGTAAAACGATCTGATCAAATAGGAGGATTTCATCCAAAAAACCATCAAAAGCACTGGTTGGCGCCTTCACATTTGATTTTTGTCTGATTTCATTGCCAAAAACAAACTTAGGATTACCCACTGGTTTCAATTTTGTATGCCACCAGGATTTTTCGGCGACCACTACACCATCGATGTACAATTGCATTTTCTGATTTTCTGTCCCGACAGAAGCCATGATATGATGCCAATCCCTTCCTGTATTCAAATTGGAGGATTTGCTTTTAACTGATTTTTTGTTATTTCCATTTTCTACCTGCCAAATCCAGGACTTGCCATCAAACCATAATTTGAATTTCTCTCCCTGGTCTTTAGAGGCATAATGAACCAAGGTTTGTGGACTGGGGTTCGAAATTTTCACCCATAGGCTTAAAGTCAGGTTTTCCCAATTCAATTCCGGCACAAAAGGGGCTTCAATATAGATTCCCCCATTATTACCTCTTAAATCCACTGCTTTTCCTTTCTTCATAGGCGTGTCATTGGTAAAATTCAATGGCTTTTCACCCATGAATATCCCATAAGGGCTTCCATCCTTTCCAACGATCAGTTGATCATTGTTGAAATCATAATCCTGGTCCTGATTCAGGTTCCAATGAAACCGGGGCTTTAATGCCTCTGCCGGTGCGTCTTCTATAATTTTAACATCTTCTAAATGTGCGGGACTGATGATGTTCGAACTTGAATCAGGACAATTGAATTTTTTCCCTAATGGAATTCGATGGGCTGAACGGGTATGCCAACCCAAGGGGGTTTCATCCTTGGATTGGTGAATGTATACATTGACAATGGCTTCTTCCCTGCCTTCCTCAAAGGACAAGAGTCGGCTCATTTGGTTTTTTCCTCCCGCATGCGTATCCGTAAGGGCTCCAACACTTAAAAAATTAACCCCATATTTCCTTACAGATATGCCCCGCCCATTGATCATGGATTCGGGGCCATGGATGTGGCTATGTCCTCCGATCCACACTGCAATGGCTCCAGGGTGGTCTTGAAGGTAATTGAGAAACGGACGGGTCTGGGCATATTGATTTATTTCAACCCCTTCCTCTGAATATTCTCTGATCCAATACAACTGCCCTCCGATTTCTCCTTTTGGTCCCAAGGAGCCGGATTTGCCATGATATTCACCTGGCTCTCCGTCGTCAGTAGTAATAGTAGTGTTGGCAGGTAGTAAATGATGGCCTGTGATGAGTATATCATCAGAGAATTGGGGGTCTTCCACCACCTGTTTCCACCATTCAAAAGTATCCAAAGTAACCGCACCGGATGGATATCCCCCTTTTGGCATTCCTGATGCACTCCCTCTACCTGCTTGAAATTTCCCACTAAAATCCCCTCTTTTCTCTGCCAATTGATCGTATTCATTGCGGTCTGCCAACATGATCCATATTACATTTCCGGTCCGGATCAAATAGCGGTCCCACCTGGTCCCGGGATAGTTTACCAATTGTTGGTAATATGCCTTGTTTGGTCTTTGCCCCGATTCAAATCCTGAAGTCTCCGAATACTTTTGCATGCCCAGTGGATTTACATATTTCTGCGCAAATTCACCAGGTGTCCATCCCTTTTGCTCTCCATCATGGTTCCCGCTGATGGTAAAAAACCTACCTCTATCTGGTCCCAATGTTTGATTTAACAGCTTTTCCAAATCCTCACCTTCTTTATGGTCAGGCGGTTCCTGGCTGGCTGTCCAGTCTCCAAGGTCAATCAATATATCCCAAGCAAACCCAGGTGCCTCTTTGTCCAATCCTTTGGATTGGTTGATTGCCCCACTTAAGACATTGGGGTTGCCAGTGGGGCCGATCAGGTGTGAACAAGAGGTAAGCCAGGCATTAAAATGGGATTGGCCTTGGGATGTAGTGATACCAATGAAAAATAATATGATCCAAACCGAACACGGAGCGTTAAACAAAGAGGGATGTCTCATCAATTTCACTATCTTTATTTGGTCCAAAGCTTATTGAGTAATATGGAAGAAATTTCAACAATTTTGTACCCCGCATCTTTATCCAGGCGTGTCCAACTAATAGGAGCCCCCGAATAACCACCCCCAAGAAGACCATATACCGTAGGGCAATATCCGTTGTACCCATCCGTCATACCCACCACGATGGTACTATTACCAGGACTTCTTCTTTTGATATCCAGCCCAAATTGACTAAACAGTTCACAAGGCTGAGTTACCATCGCCAAGTCCCCAATTCTTACCGCATGTACAGGTAAAATATCAAATGGATTTTCTCCAAAAGTATCTTGCAGATGCACCGCACCGAAAGCCATGATCATTTCCATTCCGCGGATATCCTCCCCGTCATCAATCCTTTTCAAAACTTCCCGGGAAGCGATCAGACTTTCGGTTTCAGGAAGCCTGACCTTTACCTTTAAATCATAATAGTCATGTTCCAAGACTGGATTTGTTTCATATTTTAAATTCTCAAAGAGCCTCATGGTCTCCCTAACCACCAAATCACTAATTTTCCTGATTTTTTCTTCATCAGATTCCGATTTTCTATCCAGCATATTGTCCATACTGATATCTCCCTGGGCGCCATTTAAAAATAGAACGGGAAGATTTCCCCCGAATTCCTGACGTAATGTTTTTCTAACTTCTCCGGGGAAATCAGCAGAGAAGATACCATCTGCATAATGGATTGTGGGATGGGTGGTGTTATGGTAAAGCACGGAAAGAAGATTACCCTTTAAATCAGCCGCAAAAAGGGCCAAATGTTGCGGATCGTCCGGTCCTTCCAGTCCGGTAAAATCTTCTCTGGTAGCATCCCCATGCATGGAATGGGTCCCGTCTGCCCAGGTTAACCGTCGATTATAACCAATCTGAACTTCCCCTTCTGCCCAACCGATTTTTCCCGGTTGGGCAGAATCAACGGCCTCCCTGGCCAATTCTACCATCCAGGGCACCAGTTTATCCTTATAAGCTGTATCCAGTGGCATCAGGTAATTGGTCTTCAATAAAGATGGGCCTCCATGGGTATGTGTGGCGGAAATCAGGATATTTCTGGGAGGAATACCAGATGCAACCGCCATTGCTTCCCGAAGTTGAACAGCAAGATCAGGCTCAATACCAGCAACATCACAACTCACCAAAAGTAATTGGAGCTCTCCCTTGGAAAAATAAATCCCGTTGGCTTCAAGATCATCCCGTATAGCAGAAGCCTTTCGGGGTACCCCGGCCCCCTGAACCCAGCTTCCCAGTTCAGGGGTGATGATTTTAGTGGCAGCACCTATTTTAAGTGACTCTGACTGGGCCTTAGTACATTGTGGATGATAAAAAACAAGGATCCAAATGGCTCCAATCAATAAGATAAATCTATACATTTTAATAATTTTTTAGTTCTAGTTTCATTTCTTCCAATACGGTTTGGTAGTCGGGATCCTGAATAACATTATTCATTTCATAGGGATCTTCCTCCAGATCATACAATTCATCCATATTCATCCCAACGTAGGTCATCCACCAAAACCACCACCATATTTGGCTGTCCAAATGGTGAGGCACTTTTTCTTTTATTACCCTCTTTACATCCCACAGCAAAAAAAAGCAGAATCAGCAATTGAAAAATTAAAATCCTATTTACCGGTATTTTTAATAAAATATCTTTGTGGTTCATATTTCAGATTTTTAGGGCAAAGAAATGGTGTTCCGATCGACCATGTGATTTCTTAACATTTCACTCATGTTGGCAATAATTTCCTGGTTTTGGGGGCGATCCACCACATTTTCATTTTCTTCAGGATCATTTCTTAAATCAAATAACATATTTGCCTTTAGCTGACCCTCCTTATCATAAAACTCGGTGTACGAATGAGTTTTTGTAAGGATGGTTTCTCCTCCCAGGTTCGACCTACTGAACAATGCTTTTTTTCCTTCCGCTTCTGGATTATCCAGGAGAGGCACAAAACTTTTTCCTTGTACATGAAGAGGTGGGTTCAGTCCTGCCAGTTCACAGAGTGTGGGATAGATATCCACGGTCTCTACCAGAGCCTCCTGCTTCACATTGGATAATTTTCCCGGAATTTTAAATATCAGCGGGATGCGATTGGAAGTTATAAAATTGGCATGTTTACACCAAAGTTCGTGCTCCCCTAATTGCCAGCCATGGTCTCCCCATAAAACCACGATGGTATTTTCTTCCAGACCCAGGTTTTCCAATTCCTCCAAAACCCTTCCTACCTGGGCATCTACATAGCTGACACAGGCATAGTAACCATGGATAAGATCCCTTGAAAGTTCTTCTGAAAATGGTCCGTCATTGGGGATATTGGAATAAGCCCGGAGTTCACCGAAATTATGAAGGGATTCTTTTGGGGCATTTTTGGGTGGGTAGTGATTATCCGGCAAATGGATTTCCTCTTTATCATAAAGGTCCCAATATTTTTTGGGTGCATTAAAAGGCAAATGGGGCTTTTTAAAACCAACCGCCAAAAAAAAAGCTTCCCCGGTGACCTTAAATTCCTGCAATTTCTCCATGGCTTTGGTGGCAATCCTGCCGTCTTCATAAGCCACATCTTCAATTTCCGGATTTTCAAAGGCCAAACCCCTTTTGGGTAAATTTTGATTGTTTCTGGGACGGGTATCCAATCGTCTTTCCCTATTAAGGTTTTCGAAAATGCTTATCCCATCCTTTGATTGGTAGTCCCAGGCAGTGGTAGAGGTAGCCGGTCTCCATATTTCATCCCAACTTCCTTTTCCATCTTCAAAATTATTATAAACTTTTCCCAGGGAAACGGTAGTATAATGATTGTTTTTAAAATGCATGGGCAAACTCACCAGTCCGGGCACATCCTTGTCCTGAGAACAATTCCAACCATTAAACCGATTGGGGCTCCCATATAATCCCGAAAGAAGGATGGCACGGGTGGGCCCACAAACGGGATAGTTCACATAGGCTTGGGTAAATAATTGTCCCATACTAGCCAGTCGGTCAATATTGGGTGATTGGATATGGGATTGGCCGTAACATCCCAATTCGGGCCTTAAATCATCCACCATGATGAAAAGGATATTCGGTTGTTTTAATGTTGGATTGATATCCTGTCCGTGTGATTCCATGAACATCCCTCCAATAAAGAAGATAAGGGCAAAGTGTTTTTTGAACATTACTTTCTATAGGTTTTGATTTTGAATCGTATGATGGTTTAATTGTTATTGATTATCATTTAATAACTCCGACCGCTAAACCAGCGTCAAGCAGTCGGAAAGGTTTTTATTGCCAACCCGGATTTTGGGTTAGGTTAGGGTTCAGTGTCAATTCCACGACAGGGATGGGATTCAAATAATCCTGATTTTCCCGAAACTGAAAACCATTGGGTAACCTGTTTTGAAAAAAGTCGATCAGACCATTTTCATCCAAAGGCGGATTAAAATCTGGATATTCCGACTGATTGAAGGGGTATCCCTTTGGCCTTTTTCCTATGAACAAGTCATGGGCAGCCCATCTTCTGTAATCATCCGCCCGATGGCCTTCCAAGGCCAATTCCACTCTCCTCTCTCTTCTGATTTCATACAATTCATCACTGATGGGATAGCCATAATCCAGCCTATGGTGATCTTCTGTTTGCGCATTTACCACAAAGTCCGGCATTCCAGCTCTTGCCCGAATTTGGTTAAGGGCATCAAAAGCCACCACACCTTCCAATTCATACAAAGCTTCGGCATAGTTAACCAAAACTTCCCCATATCTGAACAGAATATAACCTGTTTCGCCACTGCCTCCCCCTCCGACACCCGCACCGGGTGAAGAGGGATTGGAACATTTTTTTAATTGGAACCCGGTAGGATTCAAGCTAATGTCCACCTGGTCTATTCCTGGTTTGTCAAAAGTGGAGCCGTTTCTTTCCACCACCAAATCTCCCGGTGTCCAAACGGAAGCACTATACCTAAGGTCAATCTCATTGGCCACTCGAGACAAAAAATCGTTACCTTTGGAATTTTCCGCAAGGGCCATATAATCAAAAGGACTGCCAGCTCTATCCAGATAACTTGTGACCATGGACCATGTAATCCCCACCCCTACCGGAGCAAAAGTAGTGGCATATTGCACATCATTCAAAACGCCGTCATTGATATTATAAGTCCTGTACATTAATATTTCATCGACATCTGACATGTCGTCCATTCCAAACATTTCATAATAATTATCATGCAAACCAGTTTGATAATTCCCACTCATAAGCTCCTCAGCAGCATCCACTGTGGCTTGAAAATACCTGGCAGGATTTCCCCCCGAGGTACCGAAAACGGTATTGGCATGGTATTTTTGCCAGGTACCTTCAAAAAGCCCCACCCTTGATTTGAAGGCCAAGGCAGCTTCTTTATTGATCCGGTTGTTTCCTACCTCATTTCTGAAGTCAAGATGCTCGATCGCCAGGTCTAAATCAGCAATGATATTATCTGCCACCAAAGTTCTTGGATCCCTGGCTTTCATTAAATCCTCTTCATCATCCGGCTTAAGTTCGGTTTCATACCAGGGCACATCACCATACTGTTTTAACAGTTCGAGATAGTACCATGCCCGAAAAAAGTAAGCTTCACCAAGGAAATGTTTATAAGTATCAAAATCATCTTCGCATTTTTGATAATTATCGAAAAAAATATTTACACTCCTGATGCTGGTCCAATTACTGGTCCATCTGCCACCTGCAATACCTCTTTCTCCGTTTAAAATAACATTTGGAATCACATTTATTGCATTGTCTGCATTTACAATATCATAACCATAACCACCATACCAGGTACCATGCCCAGGAAAGGATGGATAAAATTGAAGGACATAATTTTCCAGGTCAGTAGCAGATCTCCAATAACTTTCAGGACCAATTGCATCCAGGGGAGGTCGGTCCAAAAAATCTTGACAAGATGAAATGGAAAAGACGAATATCAAATATTTTATGAATTTCATAGCTGTAAATTTTAAATCATCAATAAAATTATCATAAGGAGGCATTGATTCCCAAAGAAATCATTTTATCCGCACCGTAGGTCATGCCAATCCTGTTGGGGTTTCCCAATGCAGTAGGGTCCAATCCTTTGATTAAATCCGTAAGCGTGAACAAGTTTTCTGCAGAGAGAAATATCCTTAATTTTTGTAATCCGATTCTCTCCAGGGAGTATTGGGGGATATTGTATCCAAACTGGACATTCTGAAGCCTGATGAAAGAGGCATTCAAAAGGTATCTGGTTGATGGATGTCTGTTTTTATTGTTTTGATTTCGATCTAAATATGGTTTAGGCCAATAGGCCTCCAAATTAATATTGGCCTGTCCTTCATGCAATCCGGTATATTGGTCTCCCGGCTGGTCTCT
Organism: Cyclobacteriaceae bacterium; assembly: GCA_040905205.1. Taxonomy (GTDB): domain Bacteria; phylum Bacteroidota; class Bacteroidia; order Cytophagales; family Cyclobacteriaceae; genus Cyclobacterium. Next base: position 3,925 of record JBBDSB010000525.1, on the reverse strand, counting down.
GTAGTAATCTAAATGGTCAGGCGTAAGGGCTGTGAAAAGCCAACTCCTAATCCCCCAAAACACATAATTTTCTCCACCAAAAGGGACCGAAAAATCCCGACGTGCCGTACCTCTGAATAAAAAGGAAAAGTCAAATCCTTTAAAATCCATTCCTGCACTGACCCCCCATTGGTACCGGGGCGTGCTGTTACCAATCACGGAAAGGTCACCTGGATCATCCAATGAATTGGATCCGATATTTACCCTTCCATCTCCATTGATATCCAAATATTTCAAATCTCCTGGATTCCAGGAATTGTTAATAAATGATAAGTCCACCTGTTCTAAATACGCATCCAGCTCTTCCTGATCGCGATAAAGTTCATGGGCAGTATACCCCCAAATTTCACCTACTTCTTTGCCGGCATACCAATCATTCACGATACCGGATGGATTCAAATAGTCCGTTACCACAGACTGAGCATCAAACAAATTCAGATTGATAAAATAGGATATTCCTGAACCGGGTAAATCATGATTCCACCTGATAGAAGTTTCCCAACCTCTGGTTCTAAGGGTAGCATTATTGGATTGAGGCACCGAGGACCCCAATACTCCCGGTACTGGTTCAGAGGGTCCGATCATATTCTCCGTAATTCTTTCAAATAAATCAAAATCGAATTGTAGTCTGTTACTAAAAAAACTGGTATTCAATCCGAAATTCAATGTTGTCGACGTCTCCCAGGTTAGGTTGGGACTTACCAGGCTAGGTGTTGAAGTATATCCTAATGGTCTATTGGCCCCATAATCAAATAACCAATTTAATCTTCCGGTCTCAAGAGGGATCAAAGCAATATCCTGGTAGGGATTGACCTGTTGATTGCCCAATTGCCCCCAGGAACCTCGGATTTTAAAAGAATTGATCCGGTTTTCTATTGCTTCCCAAAATGGCTCTTGGTCCAAATTCCAGCCCAATGAAAATGAGGGGAAAAAACCCCAACGACTGTTTTCCTGAAACCTGGATGTACCGTCGTACCTCGCATTTGCCTCGAGCAGGTATTTTTCATTATAATTATAGGTCAGCCTTCCGAAATAGCCCTGCGTGGCCCAATGGCCCAATACCTCACTGGCAACGGCATCGCCATTGGCAGTTTGAAGGGAAGGTACACTGGGCACTATCAAATTGGTTTTGTTTACATTAATCCTACTGGTTTGATCCAATTCATATTGCATACCCAACATGGTCAGGAAATTATGCCCACCCAAACTAAAGTCATAGGAAGAGTACAAGTTGGTCGTCCAATAAGAATTGATCAACTGGCTTCGTTGAATACTGTTGGGTACGGATTGGGCATTGGGGATATAACTTTTATCCACCATATGTTCGTAAAAAGTCAGATACAAATTGGTACGGTTGACATCCACCGTCTTATAGGCAAATTCTCCGTTGATTTTCCAACCATCCATTGGCCGAATTTCCGTTGAAAGGGTATGCCAGTTTTCAGTAGTTTCCTGCCTATCCGATCCGCTGTCTTGAATGAAGGGAATTTTGGATTGGATATTATAGGTTCCATAGCCAGTGTATTTTGCCTGAGTGGGCACTGTTCTCGGTATTTGCCTGAAAATCATGGTGTAATCCCAATGGGGTAAAATACTGGGCAATTCCCGGGGACTTTTCATCAACCGGGTCTCATACCTTACATCCCACCAATCGGTAATAGAAGTATTGATTTTGCCGATTAAATTATACCGTTTATAATTGTCCGTTCCATAATTCAGGACACCATTCTGTTCCACATAGCCTGCAGACAAATAATAGGATGATTTTTCCGATCCACCCCGAACAGATACGTTGTGTTGCTGGTTTAGGCTATGGCCAAAAAACTCATCATACCAATCATAATTGGCATGACTGTCCTGGTTACTCCCCCACCTGCCATTAGGTAAAGGGATGGATTCAAAATAGGTTGCATCTGCAGGATATAATGGTTTCAAAAAATCCCAATCTTCATTTTGATAGGCTATTATCCTTTCAATGGCTTCATTAGAATAGGATCTTCCACCGCCATTGACCCCCATTTCATTGATTACCCTCGCAAAGGTGTAGGAATCCAATTGCTGGGGAAGTCTATCCGGAACATTGTATGACATGTTTCCGGAATAGGATATGGTCATTTTTTCATTTTTTCGCCCACTTTTTGTGGTAATTAAGATCACCCCATAAGGTGCCCTGGCTCCATAAATTGCAGAAGCCGCAGCGTCTTTGAGAACAGAAATGGATTCTATATCATTGGGGTTCAACCTATCCATCTCTCCCGGAAAACCATCAATCAATACAAAAGGACTTCCCCCATTGATGGAACCCATGCCCCGTATGTTGATGTTCATCGAGGCTCCGGGTTCATACCCACTGTTGCCTACAGAAAAATCCAAGCCAGGAGACTGTCCCTGCAAAATCTGAGATACGGTAGAAGCCTGGCGGTTTTCTATTTTTTCATTGGAAATCACATCTACTGCTCCGGTCATATTAATTTTTTTCTGGGTACCATATCCTACGACCACCACTTCCTCCAAAGAACTGATATCTTCAATCAATGTAACATCAATTTCGGTTCTTCCCCCTACTTCTATACTTTGGGATTCAAAACCAATGAAAGAAAACACCAATGTTGCCCCATCTTCTACTGTTATATTATAATTTCCATTCAGGTCAGTAACAGTTCCCTGATTGGATCCTAAAACAGTAATTGAAACACCGGGCATGGACTCTCCATTGGTATCCCTGACGGTTCCGGAAACCAGGATTTCTGCATCTTGAATAAAGCCATTAAAAAATTCATCGGAATTCGGGTTGCGGGAATTCACATGGATGTTACTATTTACCTGAACAAAATTCAGTCGAGTCTGGTAAGAAATATTTTCCAGGATTTTATACAGATTTTGGTCCGCTGTCCCAAGGGAAACCTTTTGATTTAAATCTACCAAGTTATCATTATAGGTGAATTTAAATTCCGTTTTGGACTCCACATTTCTAAAGAATTGCAGTAAGGTCTTTTCATGGGGATCCATAGTGACCCAAACCTTGTCTATAGTTTTCCGCTGTGCATTTCCTGTATTGGCAAAAAGGAAAGTGCAGAAAATCAATTGCAAAATAAACACATATAACATCCGTTTTGACAGCATAATAAGTTGCCTCAGTATATAATTTTTCATAATATTGAACAGTTTAAGTTTTTGTTGACTTGAACGCTTGCCTTTTAACTTCGATAAAATGAAGGCAAAACCTGATAGGACCCTCTTCTCCCCAGAAAGGGTCCTATCTATTTTATCCTGAATCCAAATATTTCATTTTTAATTTCTTTAGTTGTGTTTTAATTGTGGTTGGCTTACGACGCTGAATTTCATACCGGAAGTAATGAAAATACCTTTCAATACATTTTCAAGGGATTCATCATGGTAAACTCCGGAATAAATCCAATCATCAGATACGACGGCTTTAGGGCGGACCTCAACGGCATACCATTTTTCTATTTTTCTTCTGACCTCCTGAATGGAGTTGGAATTAAAAACCAATGCTTTTTCTTTCCATCCAATGATTTCCAGTGAATCAAACACGGTTTTATACATTTTGCCGTCATCCTTCAAGATCAGCATTTCGGTAGGCCGAAGCTCGAACTGATTTCCATTCCGGTCTTTTACCTGCACCTTTCCACTGACAAGAGCCACAGACAATTCATCCTCCTCTTCCTTCACATTAAAAGAGGTACCCAAAACTTTAATTTCAGTTTCGGAGGTGATAACCCGGAAAGGCCGTCCATTTTTTGTGATTTCAAAAAATGCTTCTCCTTTAAGTTTTACCCACCTGTGATCAATACCAAAATTTTCCGGATGTTGAATCTCACTTTCAGCATTTAAAAAAACCCTGGATTGATCTCTGAGATTAATA
>JBBDSB010000524.1:0-22941 GCA_040905205.1 Cyclobacteriaceae bacterium | reverse complement strand
CCAACCATTTCATTTCCTTTTCCTTCTTCAAAAATGATACCGCAATAATAAACATGCCGTAAATCACCAATCCTGCTGGTACGGTCAGTTTTAAAAGTTCTATTAGAAATTCCATATCCGTATGTTTTATCCGCCAATATCCAAAATATTGCCAAATTATGCTATGCACTCCTTATTTTTCTGAATATTTGGAACCAATGTCTTGAGAAAATTATTTAACCAACATGTTGATCCCCATAAAAATCACGACTAAAGCCCATGCGGAAATCCGAAATATCATGGACCATAAAAACATCCCTAAGGGTTATGCCTTGAGGGTTGGAATAAAGGGTGGTGGATGTGGGGGGATTTCTTATGCCCTGGGGTTTGATAGGAAGAAAGAGGATGATCAGCATTTCGAAATAGAAGGCTTATCCGTTTTGATCGAGAAAAGACATGTTATGTTTTTAATGGGCATGCAGGTGGATTTCTATGAAGGGAATGATGCCCGGGGATTTGTTTTCACCAATCCTGCCATCCCAAAAAGGCATGATGCATAAGGAAGGTAATCCTCCGAAAAAATCAGGTTATTCCCTTAAATCCATATTTTACCTTGGCCCAAAAAGCATACAGTCCTATGATTCTTGGTTTTACTGATTTGATGCGGCGAATACATGGTCTAGCAGATTATTGGTAATCCTCCGGGTAATTCACTTCCACCACAGAATAGTTGACCACCCCTCCAATGGCGGGGTTGTGTTTTTTAATCACAACCCGGATGTGATTTAATTTGGGGTAAGCTTCAAGTATGTCCTGAATCATCAAATGAGCCAGGTGTTCTAAAAGCTTCACCGGTTCCATCATATGGGCTTTTGCAATTTGATAAAGTTTAAAATAATCCACCGTTGATTTTAGATCATCATCCAACATGGCCTTTTGAAAATCAGTATCAACCTGCAAATCTACTGTGAACCTGTTACCTAGTTTCTTCTCTTCTGAAAATACCCCATGGTAGGCATGGAATTCTATTCCTTCTAATGCTACCTTCCCCATCAATCAAATTGATCAAAAAAGGAACCGGATTGCTTTTTCTTTTCTGGATTTTCTTCTGACTGCTCTTCCTGACTTTCCTCATTTACTTCATCCTTTCCTTCAGCCTGATCCCCTTGTACTTCATGCACTGTTTTTTCCTGATCTAAAGGGAGATCTTTCTCCATATAATTGGATTCCTGATCCAACCCCTTTGCTGGTTGTTCCCATGTATAGGTATTATCTTCCTCCTGATCCTGATGATCGGATTTATAATTCTCCTTTTTCGGGGGCCGGTCTTCCCTACCCATGGATGCATAATATTTGTCTTTACGCTGAAGTTCTTTGATCATTCTGGAATGGGCAGAAATGTCCACCTCTGAAAAGTCCTCCTGAATATTTTTTACATTCTCCAGGGTACCGGATGCGGTTTTCTTCAGGTCTTTTAATAAACTATCCCTCTGTTTCATTAGTTTTTCATAGCTTTCCACCAAAATACCAATGTCTTCTTTCAGGTCCTCCATGATGTTTTTCGCCTGGGATTCAGCCTGATCTACCAAGTTTCTTGCCTTACTTTTGGATTCTGCGTTCAATGCATCTGCATTCATTTGAGCTTCTTTCAAGATCAATTCTGCTGTCTTGTTCGCCTGCTTGATAATGCTTGCACCGGTATCCTCTGCGGTCTTGAGGGTTTTAAAAAGGGATTCTTCGACCTCCCTTAGTTTGGATGCCTCTTTCTCGGCCTGTTCATATTTCATGCGAAGCATGTTTTTCTCCTCCGTCATTTTTTCCCATTCCTGAGACATCAGGGTTAAAAAAGAGGCTACCTCATCTTTATCATATCCCCTGAAATGTTTTTCAAAGGTTTTTTGGCGAATATCCAAAGGTGTTATTTTCATTTTGCAATTCTTTTCTTAAAATTTAGATTTTTCAGGTTAACCTGTGATCGTCATTGCCTGACTATCGGAAAACCATTAACCAGGATTCCAGCACATTCAACAAAATCAGAAAATTAATTCTCCTGAATCAATATATCCCAAACCGTCACGGTATGGTCATCACTTATGGCTATTACCTGTTGTTTATAGGACATCCAGAATACCTTGTTAATAGAGGTGCCATGACCGGCATGCCTTGCCTTGTCAATGACCTTAAGTAATTTATGGTTGCCGGCATCCCATAGTTTAATGGATTTATCCATGCTACAAGTTACGAAATATCTTCCATCCCCCCGAAAGGAAAGGTAATTGATGGCATACATATGGGCTGCGATGCTATTGATCTCCGTAAAATAACGTGTTTCCCAAAACTTAAGTTGTGCATCCCTTCCTCCACTTACCAGGGTAAGGCCGTCCGGGGAAAAACCCAAGGCAAAAACCGAATTGGTATGTGCTTTTAATTGAACGACTGGTTTCCAGCCCTCCAATTCGAAAACATTAACCGTATGGTCACTGGCTCCAATGGCCAGCCTTCTTTTTTTCGGATCCACGGCCATCACCCTGAGCTTTTGATCACTGACTTTTATATGTTGTATAGGTGATCTTTCATCCAGGTCTAAAACTACCAGGACCCCATCTCCGGTGGCCACCAACAACAAATCATTGACCACCTTTATGTCAAATATCGCATTGGAGGTGATTTTAAGCGACCAGATTTCCCTATTTGTTTTCAGATCAATGACATGAACGCCCTCAAAATTTTGACCAATTATCAGCCAATCCCTAACTTTGTCCACCGCCAGTGCATAAACGGCATTGGGAACTTGAGCCAGAAGCAATCCATCTTTAGGCCGGGTGAGATCCCATTCCACTACCATGCCATCACCTGATCCAGTATAAAATTTAGAGGGTTCAACCCCTTCTGTAAGGGCAAAAACAGAATGATTATGACCAGTCAGGGTGTTAAGTTTATTTACTTGGATTTTTGGCATATATTGCATCTTGTTTTATCACCCGGCTCTTTATGAGTTTTAAATAACCATGCAAACAAAAATAGAAAAAATTAGCCCTTTATCTGCTTTTGCTGTAAACAATATTCATGAACTAAACGGTACCGACCTGGATTTTTTGAGTTTTAGGGAAAAATTATCCTATGCCAATATCAGTCATCAGCAGAAAAGAAAGGAATGGAGGGGGGCAAGGATCGCCGTCAAAACCGCTCTCGATAGTATTCATTTGCCCTATCCCGGATTTTACAAGGACCAACATGGGAAGTCCCAGCCCATGGACGGATACGGCAATGTATCCCTGACCCATCATGAACATGCTGCAGCTGCCATTTTTCATAAAGAAATGCCCGTGGGCATTGATCTGGAGCAAATTAGAGCCAAAACGGTTCCCTTAGGCCCTAAATACCTTGACCCTTTGGAACTGGCATTTTTAGATTCCAATCCCTTTTTATTTACCATGGCCTGGTCTGCAAAAGAAACGATTTTCAAATGTCAGGGAAGAAAGGGGATCAGCCTAAGGAAAAATATTCTACTTCAGCCATTTTCAGAACAGGATCGAATCATAAAAGGAAAGGTATATGATACCGATTTTGCTGATCACTATTACCTGGTAAAAGTGGAAACGGAAAATGATATGATATTAACCTATACCATTTGGTAAGTAATTTTTATATTTGTTTTACAACAGCAGGTATTATGAGGTATTTCAGATGGTTTTTGATTTTCTTTTTGATGGCCAACGGGCTATATGCCCAAAGAATTGCCAATTTTGATCTGGCAGATGCCAGTTCCGGAAAAATTTTTTCATTGGACCAACACAGGAATGCACCAGCCATTGTCCTTGTATTTTCAAATCTCAGCTGTCCCTTTTCAAAGTTATATGAAGATAGACTCATTTCCCTAAACAATGAATATTCCGGTTCAGGTGTGATTTTCGCCATGGTAAACCCCCACTCCGGTTTAGAGGAAGCGGAAAACGAAACAAATATGGGAAAAAGAGCCAGCCAAAAAGGTTATGGTATGCCCTACTTATCTGATCCTGATCAAAAAGTTACCAAAATGGTCGGAATGACCAAAATTCCGGAAGCCCTGGTTATCACATCGGGGCCTACCGGATTTTCTGTTGCCTACAGGGGAGCCATAGACAATAATGCCCAATCTCCACAAAGTGTTTCAATGCCCTATCTTGAGAATGCCATCAAGGACATTTTGGATAGGAAAAGACCCAGTCCTGCGAGTACAAGAGCTGTGGGTTGCAATATCAAGCTACAATTTTAATTTTTTTCTACAATCTTTAAAAGTTGCTTCACCTCAATGGCTTTATCCATTTCCCCGATTTTTTCAAAAGAAAAAATCAGGTTCCTTAACGTCCTTTGAATAATGGCGATGTTCTCACAGGGTTCAAAATAGGATGGGTTTGGCGCTAACTTTAAGTGCTCCAGGTAATTATTTATATCCTGCTTGGTGAAAATCAGCCCCTTATTAAAAGCATTAATATAAAAATGAAGCTTTTCTGTTTTATAGGTAAGTACAAATAGGTTGGGGAGGTTTACCCCATATACAGGCATTCCCAATTTTTTAGCCACCAATAGATAAACAGAACAAAGACTGATCGGGTTACCTTTTTTGGTTTCCAAAACGGTTTTCAACATGCTGTTTCCCGGGCTGTGAAAATTTTTGGTGTTCGCGGAAAATTTCAGGTCATTGAACAAGATGTTATTGACAATTCTGATCTTATCATAAGCCGGAAGCTCACTCTTAAAGGTGGTCCATACCTCAAAATAAATCTGGTGCATAAGGGCATTCAACTGATCAAATTCCAACTCCGGATACAAATAGGTATTGATGATCCAGAGGCCCTCCAGCAACTCCCTGTCCTTAGAAAGCATCCATTGTTCCAATCTTTGCTTAAGTAAGGTGATTTGGAGCTCATGGACCAATTCTTCAATTTCTTTTTGGAGTTCCGGATTAAATGAACTTTCCCATTTGTTCTCCAAAAAAGGTATGATTTCATTTCCCAATGAAATTATCCTATCCTTCACATGTTCTTTGATTTCCTGATCGGGATCTTCCAACAATGACACCAAAGCATTCAATTCTCTTTCTGTAAGTTTTTTCTCCATGAAATAGAAACGCGCAATGTTTAGATTTTTAAAATTAACGAATTTTTGTCACCTAGGTTTGTATCAGGCCGGGATTAAACTTTTCATTAATGGGCGCCTGGTTGGCCGCTTCAATACCCAGACTGATCCATTTTCTGGTTTCCAGGGGCGAGATAACGGCATCCAGCCATAAGAAGGAAGCGGCATAATAGGGACTGAGGGTTTTCCTGTACTTTTCTTTTATTTCATCCAACAAGTTTTCTTCCTCCTCTTCAGACATCCTTTTTCCTGATTTTTTAAGCCCGGCGACTTTTATCTGCCATAAGGTATTGGCTGCCGCAGTGCCACTCATCACGGCCATTTGTCCAGTAGGCCATGCACATATTAGCCTGGGATCAAAGGCTTTTCCACACATGGCATAATTGCCAGCTCCATAAGAGTTTCCAATGATAACAGTAAATTTGGGCACCACGGAATTGGCCATAACACTAACCATTTTTGCACCATCTTTAATGATCCCGCCATGCTCCGCTTTACTGCCCACCATGAATCCACTTACATCATGGAAAAAAACAAGTGGGATTTTTCTTTGGTTACAAATCATCATGAATCTGGCTGCCTTCTCAGATGAATCAGAATATATCACCCCGCCCATCTGAATTTCACCTCCCTTTGTTTTGACCATGGTCCTTTGGTTGGCCACAATGCCTACCACCCAACCATCTATTCTGGCTGTTCCACAGATCAGGGTTTTCCCGTAATCCTTCTTATATTCACGGAATTCCGAACCATCCACCAATCGTTCCAGAATGGCTCGCATATCGTATGGGCGCACCCTGTCTGTTGGAAGATAACCTAATATTTCAGCTGTCGGTTTGGAGGGGATTTTTGGTGATTTCCGATTGAAACCCGCCTTGGGAAAGGTGCCTAAAGTGTCCATAATCTCTTTGATGGCCTCTAAACAGGCCTTATCATTGTCATACTTATTGTCCGTAACACCAGATATTTCACAATGGGTAGTGGCACCACCCAAAATTTCATTGTCTACGACCTCACCAATGGCTGACTTCACCAAATAAGATCCAGCCAGAAAAATGCTGCCGGTTTTATCCACAATAAGGGCTTCATCGGATAAGATGGGCAGGTAGGCACCACCTGCTACACAACTTCCCATGATGGCGGCTACCTGGACAATCCCCATAGAAGACATCTTGGCACTGTTTCTGAATTGCCTTCCAAAGTGTTCCTTATCAGGAAAAACCTCATCCTGTAAGGGAAGGAATACCCCGGCACTATCTACCAGGTAAATGATGGGGAGCAGGTTTTCCATAGCAATTTCCTGTGCCCTCAGGTTTTTTTTTGCGGTCATTGGAAACCAGGCCCCGGATTTAACGGTGGCATCATTGGCCACTATGACGCATAGTCTCCCTTTCACCTTTCCCAAAATAGTAACCACACCAGCGGAAGGACAGCCGCCCTCTTCCTCATACAACCCATCCGCGGCCAGTGCACCAATTTCCAGGTAATCACTTTGTGGATCCAATAAAAAATCAATCCGCTCTCTGGCGGTTAACTTCCCCTTTTGGTGTTCTTTCTTGATTTTTTCCTCCCCACCACCAGATTGGACCGCTAAAAGCTTTTTTTGAAGTTCTTCCAGTAAGACTTTATTTTGCCCGGTCAATTCTTCATATGTTTCACCCATATAGAATATATTAAATGGATTCTAGTTCTTCTTTATAGGCTTTGATGGCCCTGAAGATGGCAGAGGAGATGTAGGTCTGTCCGTTTTTGCTATTCAAGTATCGCTCCTCATTGATGTTGGAAAGAAAACCGGCCTCAATTAAAACACTGGGCATACTAGTGGTCCACAACACATAAAAAGGAGCCTGTTTTACCCCCCTGGAATGGCGGTTTACCCTGGTGGAAAAGTCATTTTCAATTTTTTCCGCCAGGGACAGACTATTGGAAAAATAGGCCTTTTGCATCAGGTTAAAAACCATATAGGATTCCGGAGACCGGGGATCAAAACCTTCGTAATTTTCCTGATAGCCGTCTTCCAGAAGGATGACGGCATTCTCTCTTTTTACTATTTCAAAATTAGCCTCCATGTTTTTGTTTCCCATCACAAAAGTTTCTGTACCATAAACATTTTTGGAAGTGGTGGCATTACAATGAATGGAAATAAAAAGGTCTGCCCTGTTTCTATTCGCAATATTTGCCCTCTCTTTCAGTTCAATGAATTTATCGGTCTTTCGGGTATAGATTACCTCCACCTCCGGCAATAATTCCTGAACATAGCCCCCTACCTGCATCGCCAGGGCAAGGGCAACGTCCTTCTCTCTGGACATTTTCCCAAGGGTACCGGGATCCTTTCCACCATGGCCTGCATCAATGACAATCCGCCGTAATTTGTAGTCAAATGCCCGCTCTCCAGCTGGAAGATAGCCACTTAAAATCAGGGCAAATGACATCATTGAAATTATAAGAATATTTTTCGACTTGGTTCGTTTCATAAACGTTAATAACCTTAACTTTACGCAAAATTTAGAAATTTTTAAAGCAAACAGAAATAATCGGTGGATTATATTAAGCTCGTTTTTCTTTCCATAAGTACTATTGTCCTATTCAACCATGGACTCTTTGGACAGGAAAAAGGCAACAGACCCGCTGAAAAGGACCTTTCCTTTCCCGATACCCTTATTGACCAAGGTGCCTTGTCAGATACCTTAATGCCCAGTCTTCCGGATAGTATCCTTAACATTTCCATGGCAGAACTTGATTCCGCAATTGCCGAAGAAATAGGAGACATTGAAACCACTATCAATTATTTTGCCGAAGACAGCATCGTATCCGATTTCTCCCAAAATAAAGTCTACCTGTACAACAAAGCATGGTTCGAATATGGTAATATACGCCTGGATGCCGATTATATTGTCATAGATTGGGAAAACAGTGAACTATATGCATCCGGATTGGAGGATAGCCTGGGAGTAAAACAGGGAACTCCGGTATTTAAGGAAGGCCAAAGCACCTATGAAATCCGGAAGGATATGCGATATAACTTCGAAAGCCAAAAGGCCATCATTTCTGATGTGGTTACCCAACAGGATGAGGGTTTGCTGAGAGGGGAAACCGTAAAAAAAGACAACGACGGTTCTATTTACCTCAGCCAAGGGTTTTATACTACCTGTGACCTGGTAGAACCCCATTGGCATATTGCTTCCTCAAAAATAAAATCCATAAGAGGAAAACATGTGATATCCGGTCCCTTTAATCTTTATTTCAATAATATTCCTACCCCCTTGGGGCTTCCTTTTGGGATCATTCCGGACACGCCTGAAGAGCAGGTATCCGGCATCATCATCCCTTCCTATGGAGAAGAGCAGGCCCGCGGATTTTTCCTGAGGGATTTTGGCTATTACTTTGCCTTAAGTGATTATGTCCACACCAGGGTAACCGGGGAACTCTATTCAAAAGGGGGTTATGGTGTTAAAACGGCCTCTGTCTACAACAAAAGGTACCGGTTTAAGGGTGGGTTTAATGTCGACTACCAGAAATTTCAAAGCCCTGAAACAGCAGAAGTACCTTTGGAATATGATGCTTTTTGGTTTAGATGGAACCATACCCCGGAAAGCAGGGGCAATTCCCGCTTTTCCGCCTCAGCTAATTTTGGAACAAAATCATATAATGATAATATTCTGAACCAAGGAAATTTCCAACAAAATACCCAATCGGATTTTTCTTCGAATGTCTCCTACAGCAAAACCTTTGTGGGGACCCCTTTCAGCATGTCCGCCAATTTAAGGCATTCTCAAAACCAGGTGACAGAGGAAGTGAATTTACTGCTCCCGGATGTGGCCATCAACATGAACAGGCAAAATCCTTTACGAAATGTTAATTTCGAACCTTTAAAAACCCTGAACATTGCCTGGAATTTTAATGCCCAAAACTCCATCAGCAACAGGATCACACCGGAATTTGGTATAGACCCCAATCTGCAACAGGAACTGGAAGAGCTGGGTCAGCCCGCAAGCCCTGATATTCTACCCTTCAGTTTCGCCAATCTACCCCAACTACTAAGAGAAGCCGAAAACGGGTTCAGACACACCGTCCCCCTATCCTCCAATTTCTCCCTATTCAGCTTTTTTACAGGTACTGCATCGATGAATTTTACGGAATTATGGTACCTTGACCGCATCAATTATTATTATAATCCTCAAGAGGAAAGGCTGGACCGGATATTGGAAAGTGGATTTTCCAGGGTGGGCTTTTACAATTCCTCCTTTAACCTGTCCACCAATATCTACGGTTTTTATACCTTTAAAAAGGGGTCTAAAATTGAAGCCATCCGCCACCATATGCAACCCACTTTTGGATTCAGTTCCACCCCGGATTTTTCTGATCCCAAATATGGTTTTTATCAAGAGATACAGACCAGTGGGAGTGGTAGGATCCAAAGACTCTCCCGGTATCAGGGATTTATTTATGGCGGTGCGCCTATGGGTGAATCCAAATCCCTGAGTATCAATATCCGGAATGTGGTGGAAGCCAAGGTACTGGTTGAATCAGATACGGCAGAAGCTGAAACGATAAAAGTACCCATTTTACAGACGCTTAATGTTTCCACCAACTACAATTTTGCCGTGGATTCCTTCAACCTGGCCCCGGTGAACATCAACACAAGAACCTCACTGTTTGAAAACAAGTTGTCTGTCAACTTATCAGCCACCTTCGACCCATATGCCGTTGGCACCTTCTCCCAGGGAGAACAGCAAACTACCACCAGAAGAATCAATGATTATGCTTTCAGGAAAGGACAAGGGCTGGGGACCATCAGAAGGGCCTCTTTGAATATCAACGGAAGTATCAACCCCAGCAAAACCGAGCAATCACCGGGAGAGGTGCGTGATGAGCTGACCAATGATTTCCTGAATCAGGGAGGCCAAATGGATGAATTTGTAGAAAACGAAATCAACAGGATAGCCAATGATCCCAGCCAGTACATAGATTGGTCCATTCCGTGGAACATGAATTTTGGCTACAATCTCAGCTATAACAAGGCCGCATCCGGCAATACGAACATTACCCAGGCCATTAATATTTCCGGAGACCTCAGCCTTTCCGATAAATGGAAAATCAATTTTAATTCCGGCTATGATGTGGCAGCAGCGCGGATGACCCAGACCATGATCGGCATCGCCAGGGACCTGCATTGCTGGCAAATGAATGTAAACTGGGTTCCTTTTGGTCGGTTTACTTCCTATAACGTGGATATCCGGGTAAAATCAAATATCCTCAAGGATCTCAAGGTTTCCAGAAGGAGGTCTTTCTTTGACAGTTTTTAGTTGAAACTCCAAACCAAAACCCGGTAAAAATTGCGTTTCGGGGTAAGTCCTTGGGTTTTGTCAAAAGATGCTCACTGATACCATAAATAAATTTCGTTTCGGGCACCTGATATTTTTTCGGCAAATCTGTATTTTCACGAAATTGTCGAATTGGTTTTTTAAGCATGGCAATTCCCAGGTCAGTGAATTTGTAACTTAACTTATTTAAAAATTTTGGAATGGGGAAACCACTAAAAGCGGGATTGGCAAATTCACTTGTCGGCTGAACGGCTGGCACTACCATGGCCCTGATCATTTTTTCAGGGAATTGGTAAGCAAAGCTGTCTGCCATTGTTTTTACGTGGTAAATCACCCTGTCACTGTCCTTGGCCAAATTGTAAAACTGAATTAGGGATTGTCGGACCAAGGGGTAAATCCACTTCTCCAAATTCCGTCGGATGGCAAAGGGATTCGCTTTCAAATTTGAGATTATTGATTTTTTTCCTCTTATCCCTCATACAAAAGGGAAAGGGATTGAAGATGACAGGCCTTTCCAAACCCATTCATTTTGCCTTTCTCGCAAACTTTTGTAAAAATACTAAAATTTTATTTTAGTCGGGAACTGCCCACTTGTCCCAAACCATTCTCCAAGGGCAAACTAAATACCAAAATACCTTCAAAATCTTTTTGAGAGAAGCCAAATAGAAGTGAAGCAGCAGGATTGGCCATTGTAATAAACCCAAAGGCATCTATTTCCAAAATGGCCTCGGACATGCTGTCAATCAAGCTGGCCAACCTGGCCTTCTTTTCCTTTAATTCCTCCAAAGCCCTTAGCCTTAGTAATTCTGCATTGGCTTTTTGCATAAAAAGTTTAAATACGGCTTCGTCCTCCTTTTTTGGGGTGTAAAGGGGCATCGTGCAGTATAGCCAGGTGTCCCAACACCTCTCCATCCTTGCCAATTAGGGGATAACCCATATAACTGACTGCATTTAGGGGAGCCAAATCCGGATCATTGGGAAACAATTCAATCACCCTTTCTGGCACCAGTAAGCAGTCCTTGGTTGATATCACTTTTTCGCAGGGAGTATGGACCAAATCATAGGTATAATGTTCCACATACCCATCTGTCAGCCAAAAGGCCAAAGACCTGAGTTTTTGTTCTTTTTCCAAAAATTCCGTTACCCATGCCCCCTTTACATGAAGCCCCTCGGCAAGGTGTTTGACTAATAATTTGAAATACGCTTTTCCGGCGTGGGTGTGGGTGTGCTCAACGATAAACCTTATAAGGCTATCCGTTGAGGTTGGGTATTTGGTTGTCGCCATTTTTGCAAAAGGTAAAGGCCCATAATTTCCCATTTAGAAACAATGGAAAAAAATTAAAGCCTAATAGAACAGTAAAATGACCTTTCTGATGGTAAATATAATAAATTGTTGCCCTTCAAAAAACTTTTTCCTGTCCATTAGGGTATGATATTTTCGTGCCACTAAAATGAAAAAATTAAATGCACCCTATTATCAATCAGCACTTTAGTATTAGGCTTCGTTATGGCTTGTCCCGTATCGGGAAAGGCTTAAATTCCAAGAAAATCAGATAGTTTGGAGACTGAGGCATCGCACCTTGAAAACTGCAACAATTGACTGATTTTGAAGCAATATCAGGCTGCAATAGAATTCCTAATGCCTATTCGGGTTTAAAGTGCTTATGCATTTCTGCATCCAAAGAATTCTTTGATTCTGAGCATGGAGAAAGATTTTTGGAAGCAAAATAGGAGCAATTCAAGTCAAAAAAAAACCGAAGCCCTTAATATCCTTCTGGGCTCCGGCTACTCTTACTATAAAATCAGGATAGTGCCCGTCTACAATAATCCAGGCATTTTTGTACCTCCTTAACGGCATCCGAACCATCGGGAATTGGGTACTCCAACTCCACAGAGGCAGGAAATTGGTATTTGTTTTTTTGCATGAGCTGCAGGATTTCTACAATAGGGGTATCGCCTGTTCCCCAAGGCAGATTCCGTTTTCCCTTGGTGGGTGTTTGTCGGTCTTTGGTATGCATGCTCAAAATCCTTTGGTTTTGCTTTTGGAGCAATTGCATGATATCGGTATGTCCGGCTGCAATATAATGACCCGCATCAAAATTCAATGAATTTCTGGGACTTTGCGCCAAAGCCGTATCCCAAAAAGTGAAGGTCTGCTGCTCATGCCCGTGATAGGCGACAGCCATCTTATGTTTTTCTCCCATTTTCCCCAGCTTCAAGGTATGGGAATCATCTCCGGGATGCTCTAAGGTCACATGGTAAGCGCCCAAAGCTTTGGCCGCTTTCATTCCATAAGCGATTTCTGCATCGGTATTGTTCTTTCCAAAGGCACTGGGTTTAAAAGCATAAATGCTGACTCCTGCATCTTTGTACATCTTTCGGAGTTGTTCGAACTTTTTAAAATCCGTTTTTCCCCGCCACTCAGCGACCAATTTTCCATACGCCAATGCCTCCTCCTGCAGGGAATCAAATTCTTTTGTTTCTGCCAAGTTAAGTGGTTCACCGCTACGGTTTTTACCTCCCAACTGATTTAGACGTCGCCGGTCTATTGAGGCAGCAGGCATCCCGGAAAAGGATTCTGCCGGCCCGCCCATCAGTTCTATGGCGCTGATGCCGCTATCGGTAACATATTTTAGGGTAGCCTCGGCGCTTTGGTCAGAAAGGGAACGAAAGGAGTAGGTAATGCATCCGATCTGCACACCATTAATTTTGGAATCAGGTTTATTGTATTGTTGAATGATGGCGGGTGCTCCCTGTATCCAGGAAGGGGCAATTGCCAAACCTACAGCACCATAGGCCGATTTAATTAAAAATTCTCTTCGCTTATTCATAGGAAGCTATTTTAGATTGATACCGAAATATAGGAAATTTTTGTTGCTTTATTAATCAGGGTTGTCCATCCCAATACCGATTTTTCTCAGGCTTTATACCAAAGTCCTGCAACTGATACCTTTCTTCTCTATATTTGATACTTGCCTTAGATGCCAATTTTGATCAGGAAGTAAATTTTAAACTTTACAAAATATATAGAAATGATTAGCTATAAAGTCGCTATATTTGCAAAATAAAATAAAAATAATCATATAATCCTTATTCCAAACCGCTATAAATAGTCTAAATAAAGAAATATTTCCTAGTTCTACCTGACTCAACAGCGACCAATGCCATGGCCCTATTACTGACGTATTTATTTATTGCCCTTTTTATTTCTTTTCTTTGTTCGATATTGGAAGCGGTGTTATTGTCGATCCCCATGTCTTACCTCAGGGCAAAAGGCGAAGAGGGAATAAAATCCGCCAGAACCTTTATTGGATTAAAGGAGGATATTGATAAGCCCTTATCTGCCATTCTATCCCTTAACACTGTAGCCCATACCGTGGGTGCTGCTGGGGTGGGTGCCCAGGCCACCATCGTTTTTGGTGAAGCATATTTTGGTGTGGTTTCCGCCATTTTGACGCTGCTCATTTTGGTTTTCACGGAGATTATTCCAAAGACACTCGGTGCCAATTACACCAAAAGCCTGATGGGTTTTTCGGCTCAAGCCATTAATATAATGGTCTTCATTACCTATCCTCTGGTGCTGGGATCTGCCTTCATCACCCAATTATTGTCCAGAAAAGATTCAGAATTGACCACCAGTAGGGAAGAAATTTCAGCTTTGGCCCATATTGGTCAGGAAGAGGGCATTTTTGGGGATAAGGAAAACCTGATCATCCAAAACCTAATCCGGCTTAAGAGCATTCGGATTTCTGAAATCCTGACCCCGCGGATCGTGGTGGTAACAGCCAATGAAGAAATGACCTTGCAGGAATTCCTGAAAAACAAGGAATTCCTACATTTTTCCCGTATACCCATATTCAAGAAAAATACCGATGACATCACCGGTTATGTCTTCAGGGAATTGGTTTTTGAAAAACTGGCTGAGGACCAGTTTGAATTAAAATTAAAAGATATAAAAAGGGAAATCGTGTCCTTTTCTGAAACAAAAACTTTGTTTTTGGCTTGGGATGAAATGTTGAAAAAGAAAGAGCATATTGCCTTGGTCACAGACGAATATGGTGGAATGGATGGGATCGTTACTTTAGAAGATATTATTGAAACGCTTCTTGGTTTCGAAATTCTAGATGAAAAGGACCAAATAGAGGACATGCAGCAATATGCCATGGAGAGATGGAAATCCAAACAGAAAAAATATAAAATGCTTTCGGAATTCCCCAATGAAAAAACGCCGTAAACGCCCTATCTAACCATAAACAAATAATTTCACCATCTGACACAACTGATCCAGTATGAAAATTTCATTCCAACAATCATTTTTCACTTTGGCCTTTTTCACACTTTTTTTTGTAGTCTTGATCTTTGCAAAATCGGTCCTGATCCCAATAAGTTTTGCTTTGTTGCTCTCCTTCATTTTATTTCCCCTCCATAAAAAACTGATATCCTGGGGTTGGGGCAATATATTGGCAGCCCTGTCGTCCATCCTGGCTTTGATAATAATAATAGCAGGAGTATTGACATTTTTCTCAGCAGAGATTTTATCACTTTCCGATCAATTGACTGACTTTGGGGATAAATTGACAAAATTGTTCTCAGATGTCCTTGTCTTTGCCAATGAAAATTTACCATTTCTGGGAAATTTGGATAAAGATGAATTGATGGAAGACGGAAAAACCTGGCTGAAAGATTCGGCCGGGGGGCTTTTGGGTTCAACTTTCAGCAATACTACCAGTTTCTTTACAGGGCTTTTTACAGCCTTTATCTATACTTTTTTATTCCTGATTTATCGAAAGGGTCTGGTAAAAGCTTTTTTGCATTTTCCCGCCAAAGAGGAGGAAGGAACATTTTATCAAATGTTGAGAAAAATTCAGCTGGTAGGGCAAAAATACCTTTCAGGTATGATCACCCTGATCCTGATTTTGGGATTTGCCAACAGCATTGGCCTTTGGATTATTGGAATTGATAGCCCTTTTCTTTTTGGGTTTTTGGCAGCCACCTTATCCATCATACCCTATATCGGCACCACGCTGGGAGCCACCATTCCTGTACTGTATGCTTTGATGTCAAAAGACGAATTATGGGTGCCCATCGCCGTTGCGATCATGTTTTGGATTATTCAAGTGATAGAAAGCAATTTCCTTAGTCCAAAGATAGTAGGTAAAAGTGTCAACGTGAATGCCTTCGCAGCGATATTAAGTCTGATCATAGGTGCCTCGGTTTGGGGAGTGGCAGGCATGATCCTCTTTCTCCCTTTTTCTGCCATGTTCAAGGTGATTTGTGAACACTATGACCAACTCAAACCCCTATCTTTGCTCATTGGGGAATCCACCTATAAAGAAGGAGAAGAGAAAGATTCCAAGTCAATATGGAAAAGCCTAAAAGAAAAGGTCTCATAGATAGGTGTCTTCGGGAACCATTTCCTTTCGGTGATCCAATTTCCCGGATTATTTATTTTTGTGCTGATAAAAAAGTAATCAAGGAAGCGAATTCTTCATAAGAAAGGGCATTAGCCAAACCCGCCGGCATCATGGAATTTTCCAATTCTTCCCGATCTTTGATGTTATCCGCTGCAATGGTAAATGCCTGCCCTGCAATATTTCGGATCACCATCCTTTCTGCACTTTCTTCCGTTACAAATCCCATATAGCTTTTGTTATCTTTTGTATTGATCAAAACCGTAGCAAAGCCCTGGGATATGGAAGCATTGGGTTTCAAAATTGATTCTGCTATCTGTTCTCTGGACATAATGCTTCCAATCTGTCCCATAAAAGGTCCTTTCATGGGCTCCCCCTTTTCAATACTATGGCAGGTTTTACAACCTTGTTGTTCGTAAATGGCCCTCCCTTTCAGCACCTCCCCCGGAATTTCTTTCATGGCCAGCAGAATGTCTTCTATGGAAGCTTCCCCAATTTGGCCTTTCTGATTTTTTATTTTTTCAAGGTCCACCTCGGGTTCCTCCAATGCTTCAGCCACAATATAATCACCACCAAAAGCCGCAATGCCCATCCTGTTTTTTTCATTCAGCAGAGCAATAAAATTTCTTTCCGAGGGGTCACCATTCACCCATAATTGTTGGAAAAAACCCTTAATTTCTCCGGATAAACGCCATAAAACGGATTTGTAATAAGGTCCATGCGTGTCAGGCCGGGTACCCCACCACCAGGAACCATCATACGGTGCTTCCTGGGTATATAGTCTGGCCAAAGTAGTGAGTATGTCTGATTTCAATTCCATGTCCTCTTCCTTAGCCCCATGGTATTTGGCTATTAGTCCGGCCACTGCCTCGGATGTATGCATATAACGCAAAACCCAAAGGGCCAATTTGGAGTTTTGGGTACCGATCGCCTCCACACATTCCTGGTCGGCATTCAAATTCACCAATGAACGAACCGCAAGGTGGGGAAGGATTATTTCGGAATTGGGAGCGGCATGGGGACCTTCCTGTCCATAGGCAGGCGCTCTAAAAGATGAAGGCACATCAATTTGAAGCAAATGAGGAATTGCAGCTTTATCCCCTAATCTGCCCAAGGCAATGATGGCAGCCGCTTTTATTTTAGGAGAGAAATCTTCCAAAGCTTCTATAAATGGCCGAACTTCCAATTGGTTCAAATGGGCTTTGCGATCCGTTAAAGCCCTTATGACATGCTCCTTCATCTCTTGGTCATCCATTAGGGTCAAAAGCTGTTTGATACCCTCACCTTCATTCCCTTTCAACTGGGAATAAGCATACATTGCGGCTACCCGGGCATATAGCGGTGCGCTTTTATCTTGCAAAATGTCCCATATTTCAGGGGCAGCCTTAGAGACGGGCCTTTTGATCAATTCCTGTTGGGCATACAATCGGATCACCCCACTTCCCGATTTCAGGTGATCAGTTAGCTCGCGAGTGGTTAAGGTCTTCAATTCCGGTAGCTCTTCAAATCCATAATATGAAGGTACTACCCTAATCACATAGCCTTTTTCCTCACTTCCTGAATAACCTGCCCCATCCCAGGCTGAAAGGAACATTCTGCCAGCGGCATCCATATCCACATCGGTAATTTGGGGCAGTTTGAAAAATTCTTCCTCTTCTTGGGTGTAAGTTGGACCGTCTGGGCTCAGCCTGTGAATATATAGCTGACTTCTCCCCCAATCTGCCATCATGGGAGTTTGGCGGTAGGTTTCAGGCCAGCGGTCATCATCCATAAAAAGGGCTCCGGTACCTGACCCCCCTCCAAGGTCTACCAAGGCAGGCAATATTTCTTCAGTGAAATTTTTGAAAAGTACAGGATACCCGTATTCTCCCGATTGGATCTGGTGTATAAAACGGATATTCCATCCGCCACCATCATTGGTATTGCCACGGGTAAACATATTCATGTATGGATCTATGGCCACATCATAGATGTTCCGCAAGCCATGGGTATACACCTCCATTTCCGTACCATCTGGCCTCACACGGAGTATGCCACCTCCCAGCATGGTCAGTTCCGTTCCTTCCCGGTCTACCGCTCCATGAAATCCAAAATCCCCCACGGCTATATAAATCCAACCATCTATTCCCAATCTAATCCCATTTGTAGCATGGTCCGTCCCTCTACTTTGGAGGAATTTTGGGGAACTGATGTGTTGGATTAACGGCTTTGATGGTCCATCTGCTATTCCATCCTGATTCTTATCTTCAAAAACCACCAAATCCATCCCTGTTGCAAGGCTATCCTCTTTATTGAAGATGGTGTGGAGAACAAACAATTGATCGTCCAGAGCAATTATCCCTCTTGGATTATCTACTTCGGCAAATACCGTGTGCTTATCCGCTTTTCCGTCATTATCCTCATCCACCAGTTTGATTATTCTGCCTTTTCCCGGATCCTTTCCCAGGGAACCTATCGCATCCACTCCCACATATACCTCTCCATAGGGTGATGCGGCCAAACAGGCAGGACTCGGTGTGAGTTTAGGACCGGAAAATAACTGAACAGCCAGATCTTCCGGCCACTCCAATGCCTTGCTCAGGGAATCCAGCTCAGGTGAAGTAGATAAATTAACCATTTCGGGTCCTGGATTGCAGGACCAAAGGGCAAGGGTAATTGAAAATAAAACAAGGAAGTTTTTCATCGGCATTTTTGATAATAAGAATTATATGATGGCGTCGAAAATATTGAAAAAGAAAAACCCATCCAAGTTCTTGATGGGTTTTAAATTCAATTAAAAGGGATTTCCTTAGGACACTAACCTAAATTGAAGTCCTTATATATACTTCTTTGGCGGTTAAAGATGAAGACCACACTCTGTCTTGGGACTGTTGTTCCATCTTCCACTTCTGTCTTCTCCAGGAACCGTGCAATGTGTACAACCGATGGAATGGTATCCAAAAGCGATTAAGGGATGAAAGGGCAATTGATGTTCCTTAATATATCTTTCTCTTTCTTCTTCTGTCACATCCAGTAAAGGGTAAAATTTTAAAATTCCACCCCTTTCTTCAAAAATATCCAGAGTGGATCTGTGATCACTTTGCCAACTCATCAAGCCTGAAACCCAAACAGAAAATCTCCTTTTGATCAACTCCAATGGTTTAACTTTATTAATGGAACAGCATAGCTCCGGATCAGATTTCCATGTTTGGTTTTTTAGTGTGAATTCATGATCATCCCTGCCGGCCCCAACAGATTCAACCTGAAGCCCATAAAGCTCAGTCAGCTTCTTTTTGTAATCCAATGTTTCTTGAAAATGATAACCCGTATTTATAAAGTAAATTTTTTGATTGGGGTTTTGGGCTGAAAATACACTTAACAGCAAGGCTGAGGTAGCCGCAAAGGAACTGGTAAGCATAATTTCCTTTTCTTCAAAATCCAAATAAAGTTCCTTTACCCTTTCCTCTACAGAAAGGTTATGGTATTTATCATTCAATACCTTAATTTCTTCCTTTGAATATACTTTTTTGGAAACAAGTGATTCCTGCATGCCAATTTCGTTAATAATGAGGTTTATTCCACAAAGCCTACCGACTTAGTATGGTTTTAAATTTTTGTAAATGTAACAATAAAATTTTAAAAGGCAATAATTCCTTCAAATGGCTTACTATTTCCTTTAAATCTATTATATATTCGGATAATTTACGGGATTTAAAGCGATTTAACCTTCCAGGTTTCACACCTTGAATTTAAGAGGTACCTTTTTATCAAAAAAATGGGGAAAGGTTTGCGGATTTTAGATCAAAGCTTTATTTAAAACTTTTTTTACCAATAGTTACCCAAACGCTTACCATTAAGCCTACAATGGACATCAAAGCAAAGGAGGATCGGAGGTCCAGTAGTTCTGCTACAAACCCAATTATTGGAGGCCCCAGCAAAAATCCGAAAAAAGATATGGTAGAAACCATGGCAATGGCGATGCCGGGCGCATAATCTTTGGATAAACCTGCCATACTATAGGTAAGCGGTACCACTGACGCCGTTCCAAACCCAACCAGGAGAAAACCTATTATGACTACCCAAAATGAAGGCCAGATGACTGCTGCAATCAGTCCTAAAAAAATCATGGCTCCACTGGTTTGTATTACTGGCACTTTTCCCCACTTGTTGGCCAATTTATCAGCAATAAAACGGCCCATTGCCATCGCACCCATATAGGCAACGTATCCGGCAGGAACCAGGTGTGGCGGTGCCAGGGCCACAGTAGCCATGTATACACCAGACCAATCAAACAGGCAGCCTTCACACATCATTCCACAAAAACCAACCATGCCCAATTTGAGAATAACTCCTCCAGGTCTCTTGAAGAAAAGGCCTCCTCCGGCAGATTCTTTTCCCGACGCTTCTTTTACCAACCCGGATTTAGCAAAAATAATGATCCCCAATCCCATGATCATTACCAGGAAATAATGGATACCAGGGGAAATACCTATATAAACCATCAATGCACCCAACCCAGCACCAAAAAAACCGGCAAGGCTCCATAAGCCATGAAAAGAACTTAAAATATTCCTTTTATAATCCTTTTCAATGTGTACCGCCTGGGTATTGAGGGAAATGTTCATCACATTGCCCAACATGCCGAAAACAAAAACCATGACGGCTAGAATGAAGACCGACGTGGATAAACCTATCAATATCAGGGCTACTATATAAAAGGCCATACCGATTAGGACGACCACTTTACTACCAAACCGGAAAACAGCCCACGCCGCCAAAGGTAAAGCCAAAAGTGAACCAAGTGGCATTCCCAATAAAAGTGAACCCAATTGGCCTTCGCTTAATGAAAATTCCCTTTGAAAGTCCGGGATCCTGGAGGCCCAAGAGGAAAAACAAAAGCCTGCCAAAAAAAAGAATACCCCCGCAGATAGCCTCCTTTTTCTTAATTCATTTACCATTTTTCTTAAATCAACCCTAAAGATAAGCCGGAAAATACGGGAACTAAGAATACCAAGGATACTTTTTCCAATATTCAAACTCTTTTGGAATTTTATTGTTATTAAAATATAATTGACTACGATTTCTATAACTTCTTTTCCAACTTACTTTCCTATTTGCCGATGGAATTTGTAATTGCCGGATCGACCATCGCCATGGCCATCTTAATCATCAGAATAATCATCAAAAAAGTTTTTGATTGACCTAAAAAATCCCAAATCAATGGCACTTTGGTTAAAAAATTCTTATTCGGGTTTATATTTGTCTGAATTTTGATTCCAACTGGATCGAAGGATAAAAACAACATGGAAATAGTCTCAATTACATTTTTTGAGTACCCAAAACCGAAAAGGTGGTGGGCATTTAACCAAATGCAATTGGCCATTTCTCCCCTTAAAAAAACTCCAGGCCTCAAATTTTTCAAGCTCCTGGGAACTGGGGGAGGAATTGGGTTTTCACCAAAACCTGATTTGAAAACCTATGCCCTTCTTATGGTTTGGGAGGATAGAAAGGCTGCAAGAAAATTTACGGACTCCCCGGCCTACCTAATGTTCAATAAGAATAGTATTACCAATTTCACCTATTGGATGGTTTGTATCAAAAGCTTTGGAAGCTGGGGTGGCCAAAACCCATTTGCGATTACGGTGAAAGAAAAGGTGGAAGGCCCAATCATGGTAATCACAAGAGCCAGGGTACGATTCAGTAAAATTATTCGATTTTTAAAACATGTATCCAGTTCCGGAAAATCGGTAAAAGGTGCAAATGGACTGATTTATACCAAGGGCATTGGGGAATGGCCATTAATAGAACAAGCCACTTTCAGCTATTGGAAAGACTTAAAGTCCATGGAAAATTATGCATACCAAAGCTTACATCGGGAAATCGTCCAAAAAGTAAGAAAAGAAGGCTGGTACAAAGAAGAATTGTTCGCACGATTTGTGCCGGTGGATTTGAATAATTCGTAATTTATCTCCTCATTCCAAGTAGAGATAAGGGCATATAAATAATTTGTCATGGACCTTAGGAAAACCAGGATAGCACCAACTCCAAGCGGATATATACATTTGGGCAATGCCCTGTCCTTTATGATCACTGCAAAATTAGCCCATCGTCATCATGCGAAAATTTTACTGAGAATCGATGATCTGGACAGTCCAAGAACCAAACTCCCCTATATTCAGGATATTTTTGATACCCTTGATTTTTTAGAAATTCCTTATGATGAAGGACCCCGGTCAGTGGTTGATTTAGAACAACAATACTCCCAACACTTACGGCTGGATCATTATGAGGAAGCTTTAACTTGGTTAAAGGAAACGAACCAGGTTTTTGCTTGTGACTGCTCCAGGAAAAAAGTTGTACAACAACATCCGAAAGGTTGGTATACAGGTCACTGCCTCCATCTAAAACCTAAAGGAAATGACAATGCCCTGTGCTGGAGGTGCAAGGCGTCGGACAAAAAAAAATTAGAATGGAAAGGTACTGATGCCCGAATCCGGGAAAATTTCCTGCCTTCGTCTATGAATTATTTTGTGGTCCGTAAAAAAGATAAAATGCCCTCCTATCAATTGGCTTCCCTGGTGGATGATTTGTTTTTCGGTGTGGATTTAGTGATCAGGGGTGAAGACCTAATGCCTTCCACATTGGCCCAAGTTTACCTTTCTCAATTGTTGCCAAAAAATAATTTTACAAAAGCAACATTTTACCACCATCCCCTTGTCCATCATAATAATCGGAAACTTTCCAAATCCGATGGAGCCGATGCCATCAGAAATATGCGGAAATCAGGTATGAAAAAAGCATCCATTTATCAGGAAATTGGTAAATACCTTGCTATCAAAGAACCCATTAATAACCTTGAAGGATTTATTCGTCATTCCCAATTTTAAAAATTAGGTGAACAAAGTAATAAAACTCATTTTGGTTCATCAACATTCAAAAAAAAATTCCATAACCTTAAAAATGTGATTTATACAATTTAAAATTTATTTATCAATCAAAGTGCTTCAATTTACCTAGTAACCTGAGGAGTTCGGGTTAAGATCGTCTTAAAAAACCGACTAAATCGTCAAGTGAACCCTTTTTGGTCTCAGTTTAGTTAGATGATAGGGTGATAAGGACTGACTTTATTT
>JBBDSB010000523.1:0-3853 GCA_040905205.1 Cyclobacteriaceae bacterium | reverse complement strand
TGAAATTAAGGAAGTCCCTGTCAAATGATAAGATGATACTCACAGAAAAACTAAAGGAACTTACCGATCATAAATCCGGGATATTGGCTACCAATTTTTATAACCTCGAAACATTATATGGTATTGATTATGGAATTTGTAAAGTAAACCTGGCAACGGAAATTAAGGAAATCTTTATGATAACCCTGCAAGGTTGTTTAAATGGAAATCATGAAATTGACCTAAGGAAAGTCTTTCCAACTGCGATTAATGCGGTCAGTGAATTGGTATCAAATAAATTGGAGGTTGTCAGGAATAAAAAATCAAATCCTTAATGGCACACATATTAATAGAATGTTTTCAATAAGCTTCAAATCAATTTTTATTTTTATCCTTTAGTTATGAAATGAAAGAAATTTACAAATGGTTATTATAAAAGATGTTGTATATTTCTTGAAAAATTTTGAATAAAAACGGAATTAATCACTAACAATTAAGGTTTCAGATTCAAAAAAAATGAAAAAAACAGCACAGAGGAGGTCAAAAATCATAGAAGTTTTGGATAAGGTTGGTCAGGTGAATGTGGCTGATTTAAGTCTTGAATTCGGGGTAAGCGAAGTGACGATCCGAAACGATTTGAGTAATTTGGAAAAGAACAAGTTATTGATAAGGGCCCACGGAGGCGCATTTAAAACCAATTCATTGGCCATTCCAGTAACAGAAAAAAAGAAAATCAATCAGCCGGCAAAAAAGGCGATAGGAAAACTTGCCGCTCAATTGATTCAGGAAAATGACTCCATAATACTGGATTCAGGTACTACAACCTTTGAAATATCCAATAACCTGGGGAATTTTAAAAAGCTTTCAGTAATCAGTAATGCTTTGGATATCATCAATAACCTCTCCAATTATAAAAATTTGGACGTGATGGTTCCAGGTGGTTTTTTAAGGGAGTTTTCCATGTCCTTGGTAGGTCCGATGGCGGAAAGAAACTTCAAACAGCTTCACTGCAATAAACTTTTCTTGGGTGTGGACGGCTTCAAATCTGACGTGGGAATTTATACCTATCAAATGGAGGAAGCCTATCTCAATCAATTGATGATTGAGATAGCAGATGAAGTCATTGTTGTTGCTGATTCTTCTAAATTCAAAAAAATTGGATTTGCTTTCATTTCAGGATTCAATAAAATACAAAAGGTAATCACCGATGATCAGGTGGACCAGGAATCTCTAAATATGCTTAAGAGAAATAATGTGGAAGTGGTCATTGCGAAATGAAAGAATTAAGACTGCTTAATGTAGTATCATGGTTTCCGGCCATTGAAATTCCTTTCCATTTCCAGAAGCATCATTTGCGGTTATGGAAATGCTATAAATTCCAAAGCCTTTTTCAGGGATTTTAGTTGTAAACACCCCATCTTCTTTTTCAACGTCCCCACCTAATCCATTGTCATGAAGTGATACTTTCAATATCCTTCCTGATTCATCAGTTGCCTCAAGTGTCGCCATTACGGAGGTGACTTTCCCCCCGTCTAAAAATTTTGCCTCAAGGGTATTGTCACTGCCCATTTTCATCCATTCCAGCATTGGAGGCGTGGTGTCTGTTCCGGAAATGTTGATTGTGACCTCTCCCCTTATGATATGATGATCAGGATAATCGGGCAGCCAATATTCGGCAAAAAATTTAACTTTATGGTTCTGAGGGGTATTGGCGCTAATCACCGGAACGTTATATTTCTCTGAAGCCCCAACATGGTCATGTTTGGACCAATTGATGGATTTTCTGATGTTAATTCCTTCAGGATTAATGTAGCCATCATTGGTTTTCAAAAGGGTTCGGTGAAATATCCCTTTTTCTTTTACCAATAGGACTATGGATTCTCCGGGATTAGCCATCCCGTCTCCATTGCCATGGCCCAAATAGACTTCTTCCGTATCAATTCCTCCTGATGCCACCGTAAAATTTTTTCCATCCGCAATGGTAAAATCCATCTCAGGCCCCGAGGATTTTATGGGGAGGTCAAGTTTGTCCTCCCATTTATTTCCAACCCCATCTTCTATGGTCACTTTAAAATGTACCATTTCAATTTTTTCATCCTTTACCATAAACCGAAAGGGTATGCTAGAGGTCAAGAATTTTTGGGGATTTATCGAGTCAATCAGGGAAGGTTGATTCATGATCACCACATCTTTTTGGGTGGACTCCAAACCAATCGTAATATTTTTGGAAATGCCTGATCCGTTATTAATCAGAATGCTGGTGAGCTCAGCCTCTTTATGATGGGTCAACCAATCTTTCCCCTCCAATTTGAAGTGGGTTCTTAAAATAGGATTGTTTTCTCCTTTTTTCAGGATTCCCACTTCTTTTAAACCTCCATTGTGTGCCACTTTAACCCTTCCTTCATGGTTGCTTTTAACTGATTCTTTGGAGAAACTTTGGGTTTTATGGTCGAAATAAAAAATCTGGTAGTCGGTATGGGGATCATATATCGGGGCAGTTTTCAGGGCGATCAAAAAATTGGACATGGGTTGGCCATCCGGCAAATGGGGCCTGATCGAAGTTTGGAAACCATCCATTTGGACATTCTCCAATAGTGTAAAACCAGGTAGGTTCCTGTCCGTATCCACCTGGTAGTCCCATACTGAAAAAGTAGGATAAACATCTATATGGTTCCACTGAGTAGGTTTTTCCGGTGGGTTTTGAAAACTGTCGGTTAAAAACCCAAACATATCACCTAAGCCTACAGTGGCATGCCCCCCTTCGTAAATTCGGTATACATAATTATCCAATACCTGTGTCCAAACCTTATTCATATCCCTATGATAAGCACGGATAAAATCCTCATCACCGAAATGCAGGCGAAGGTTTATTCCACCGTAATTTTTATACATTTCTTCATGACGGTATTCTACTGGAAATTCCCGAGGTCCAACAAAAAATTCTGTGGAACCACAAAAATTTCCGATGGCCGAGACAAGGTGAGGATATTTTCCTCCAATCCAGAATGCCATGAACCCACCCATTGATAATCCGGAGATGGCACGGTTTTCCCGGTTGGGAAGGGTCCTGAATTGGGCATCTATATGGCCCACCAATTCCGGAAAGTATATTGGAAACTGGCGGTAAGTTTCAACAGGACTGATATTATAGGGCCTTTTATCATATACATCTCCAGGTGTTCTGTTGTATCCATCAGGTTTTACTACAATGACTTCATTGTTGGCTACAAAATTGGCAATATTATCCCCTCCATTACTATCTCCTTCATCTGCCTTGAAATTTTCTATACTTCCAAAATACCTTTGAGACCATCCATGGTAATAATAAATTACAGGGTATTTTTTATCAGGAAAGATTTGGTAACCGGCTGGCAAAAAGACCCGGTAATTTCTGAATTCTCCAAATACGTGGCTGTAATGAGATTGATCTAAAATGGAAATCTCCTGAGCCAAAAGACTGATAGGGAAACCACTCATCATCACAATCCATAGCATAAAAATGCTGCAAATATCCTTTTTCAAATGGTGTTTTTTAAAGTTCATAATGATTTCATTTTTTTTAGGAAGGATAGGATTAAAATCTCCTTGGGAATAATAACGGAAACAAATTGACTTTTCGATGATCTGGAAATGAATTTTTAAAGCACCTGTTTTAATTTGCACTTAAATTGACAAGACGATCTCTGATTTGTTACAGTTAGAACTTTCATTTAACTTTTTTTAAATTTATAAAAAACTTCAAAAACTTTCAATAAAGTAAATTTATGTTTTTATTTCGAAAATAAATATTTTATTTTTAGACCAGAAATCCTGAAAGTTATTAATGGTCAATGCAATTAATTGTTCAATAAGTGCCCATTTTGATCAATTGAAT
>JBBDSB010000522.1:0-3865 GCA_040905205.1 Cyclobacteriaceae bacterium | reverse complement strand
AACCCAGACGTGCCGAAATCCTTTTTTTGGGTCATTCCAGTCAGCATCATCCTTCTGGAAAATATGCGCCCTGGTTGGCCACTTCCCTTTTCGCAAGTGGTATCAACCTCACCTATACGGAAAACACATCGGACCTCAATTCCAGGAACCTGGAAAAATATGATGGCCTGGTCATTTATGCCAACCACGAGCATTTGGCCCCGGACCAGGAAATGGCATTAAAGGCTTTTGTCGAAGGAGGTAAAGGTTTAATTCCACTGCATTCTGCTTCAGGTTGTTTTAAAAATTCGGAATGGTACATTCAGACCATCGGAGGGCAATTTGCTTCCCATGGCACTGGAAATTTTATGGCTGAAATCAAGGATGCCGATCATCCGGTTATGGCAGAATTGGAGGCCTTTAAGACCTGGGATGAAACCTATGTGCATCAAAATCTTAATCCCGATATGGATATCCTAATGGAAAGGGTAGAAGGTGGGCACAGAGAACCCTACACCTGGACCCGGGAGGAAGGAAAAGGGAAGGTGTTTTATACAGCATATGGGCACAATGACAGTACCTGGCAAAATCCCGGCTTTTTAAAATTGGTAGAAAACGGAATTTTTTGGGCGATGGGAAATGAGGTCAAAGCGCAGGTGGAAGCCCTGGAAATACCGCAGATTTCCATTTATGACCATCCTATTTCGGATTTTACCAAAAGATATGAGGTGCCCAGGATTCAGGATGCATTAATACCTGAGGAGTCCCAGAAACTGATCCAAAAGCCGGTGGATTTTGAAATCAGCCTTTTTGCTGCTGAGCCCGATATTGTCAACCCCATAGCCATGGCTTGGGATGAAAAGGGAAGGCTTTGGATCGTCGAATCGGTTGATTACCCCAATACTTTTAAAGAAACGGATGGAGAGGCCAATGATCGCATTAAAATTTGTGAAGATATGGATGGAGATGGAAAAGCAGATAAATTCACCGTGTTTGCAGAGGGTCTTAACATCCCTACGAGTATAGTATTTGCCAATGGAGGAGTGATTGTATCCATGGCGCCGGATTTTGTATTTATGAAAGATACCGATGGAGACGATCAAGCAGATGTGTTTGAAACAATCATGACAGGATGGGGAAAAAATGATACCCATGCAGGTCCATCCAATCTTCAATATGGTTTTGACAATAAAATATGGGGGGTGACCGGTTATTCTGGTTTCAACGGAACCATTAATGGGAAAAAATGGAATTTTCCTCAGGGTGTTTACCATTTTGACCCGGAGGGAAAAAACTTTGATTACCTCGCCAGCTCTACCAATAATACTTGGGGATTGGGATTTTCTGAAGACAACCATGTGTTTATTTCTACTGCCAACAATACGCATGCGGCGTATTATTCCATTCCCTCAAAACATCTCCAAAGGGCTTTTTCGGATCCGGCTGAAGGAGAGCCTTCACCTCCCTATGCCATCCAGTCTATACAAAAGATAGATGGACATTATGCAGCCCATGCCATGACACCCAATTTGCGTCAGGTGGACGTAGTCGGCGGGTTTACCTCTGCTGCCGGCATAAGGTTGTATACGGCCAGAGATTTTCCAAAAGAATATTGGAACAGAATTGCCTTTGTCAATGAACCCACCATCCGTTTGACCCATAATGCCATATTGGAACCGGAAGGAGCCGGGTTTGCAGAAAAAGATGGTTGGAATTTTTTGGCCAGCTCTGACGAATGGTTTGGTCCGGTGCATGCCGAGGTAGGTCCTGATGGGGCGGTATGGATAGCCGACTGGTACAATTTCATCATTCAGCACAATGTATTTGTTCCCAGACAAGCCCCATCCAGGATGGTTTTGCCTTTTACCGAGCAACCTCATGGGCAGGGCAATGCTTTCCAAAGTGAACTTAGGGATACCAATCACGGCAGAATTTATAGGGTTGTTTATAAAAATGCCCAACCGGATCATCCGAAAGCCTTGTCCAAGGATGATCCAAAAGAATTGGTCAGTGCTTTAAAAAATGACAATATGTTTTGGAGGATGACCGCACAAAGGCTTTTGGTAGAATCAGGGAATTTGGGGGTTTTGGCTGATTTAATGGCCCTTGTAAAGGATTTGAAAGTGGATGAAATCGGGCTCAACAGTCCTGCAGTACATGCCCTTTGGACCATGCATGGCCTTGGGTTGCTATCTGTAGATCATCAAGAAGCCTTAAGTGTGGTGAAAACGGCGCTGAATCATCCCGCTGCCGGGGTGCGCAAAGCAGCCATAGAGGTTTTGCCTAAAATAAAGTCAAGTATTCAGGCCATACGGGAATCCGGGGTTTTAAAGGATAAAAATCTGAATGTCCGTATGCATGCCCTGATGGCACTGGTAGAAATGC
Organism: Cyclobacteriaceae bacterium; assembly: GCA_040905205.1. Taxonomy (GTDB): domain Bacteria; phylum Bacteroidota; class Bacteroidia; order Cytophagales; family Cyclobacteriaceae; genus Cyclobacterium. The sequence continues at coordinate 1,501 of JBBDSB010000522.1, read as the reverse complement.
CTTCCGGCCCGGAGGTTGGAGAAATGCTCCATGAGGTAGCTTTACAACCGGAAACAGCCACCGATGATTGGCTGAGCAAGGCTTTATTTGCCGCAGCAAGTTACCATTCGGAAAGTTTTTTGGCGGCATTTGAAGCGGAAAATATTAAAGATTCAGGCTTTTTGGACAGATTGATGAGATCAGTAAGCAAAGAGAAATATGAATTGGGAAGGAGAGCAGTGCTACACCATTCCCCGGATATCGTTAACAAGGAAATTCAGATTTCCGTTGGCGTTTCAGCCAGAGGGGACGAAAAACCTACAGGTGTCATTCTGGCCCATGGGGACCATACAAACGGATATGTACTGTTCTTGAAAAATGGCCAATTGGTCTTTCAGGTTAATCAAAATGAAGAAACGATAGCCGCAACCACTCAAAAACCTTTACCAGATCTTTTCGAAGCCATAGCCAGGCTTGAGACAGATGGGCGGTTAAGTTTGCAAATAGATGGAGAATTGGTGGCTGAGGCCAAAACACAAGGTGTCTATACTGGCGAATTGGTGCCCAGTGTCCGCACTGGCAGGGATTTTGGAGAGCAATACAATGTGGGAGAATATGAAGGGGAAAATGCCTTCAGTGGCACCCTAAGAAATCTTCTATTGACATTAAAAAAGTAAAAAATTAAAAATGAGACATACATTGATTTTTATCGTAGGTTTAGTGCTAAGTCTTTCGATCCCTATTCATGGACGGGTGGGGGCATTATTTAAGGATTTAATAAACCATTTGAACCCTGACAGGCAGCAGGGTAAAGCCACCCATGTGATCATTGAAGTGGTTCCGGAATTGATGAAATACGACACCGACACTTTTACCGTGGTAGCAGGGGATAAAATTATTCTTGACCTGGATAACCGGGACGGCATGCAGCATAACCTTTTAATATTAAAACCGGGAAGTCTGGAAAAAGTGGGAGCAGCGGCAGATGCCATGTTAAGTGATCCCAATGCCTCTGAAAAACATTATGTTCCTGAGATGCCTGAAGTGTTATTTGCCACTGAAATGCTGGATCCGGAAGAAATTTTCACCCTTACCTTTACAGCCCCTTCCCAACCGGGTGATTATCCATTTGTCTGCACTTTTCCGGGACATTGGCGGATGATGAACGGAATCATGCAGGTAAAACCAAAAGGCTAATAATAAAAACAATTCCCAACTAACATGAACATGAAAATAACCCAGAATTCCCTACTTCAACGCGGCAAAATCATCATTTTACTTTTTTTCCTGGTGGCAGGGTTCCACGAAGTCCGGAGCAAAACCCCTGAAAATATTCCCACTTCACAAGAGGCCCCCATAAGGGTGTTAATGGTGGGGGGAGGAGCCTCTCATGATTTTGATAAATGGTACCGTCATACGGATGTCAAAACCCTGGAAAAAGAGGGCTTGGCAAAGGTGAACTATACCGATGACACCGATTCTATTTTGTATTTCCTTGACGACCTGGATGTGCTCTTTCTCA
>JBBDSB010000521.1:4083-23093 GCA_040905205.1 Cyclobacteriaceae bacterium | reverse complement strand
ACAAAAAACGAGCATAGCCGTAGCTATGTGAGGCTTTTTGTAACGCTGAGATAGCACCAGATTACCCGAAGGCCAAGCCCGTGGGCTATCATCCCCTGAAGGAGATAGAGGGGCGAGCGTGGGCAAATGCCATTTAACGTTTGACATGAACCTAGATGAGTTTTTATTGCGGCAGTAGAAATCTCTTGTGTCAAATATTTTGATAATACTTCTTTTTTACTTATATTATCTTTTCAAAAAACCCTATAACGATATGGTAAAGAGTTTTCAGGGAGTTCGTGAAGCTCCCCCTAAGAAAAGTAATCAGCCCATCCTGGTGGAGGATTTTATGGTTACCAATTTGATAACATTTCATCCGGAAGATACAATAGACCATGTTATCAATGTGATGACCAGAAAAAAGATTTCCGGGGCACCCGTGATCGATTCCAAGGGTAAACTGGTAGGTATTATTTCTGAAGGAGATTGTCTGAAAGAGATTATTAAGGGACAGTATACCAATACACCCAAATTCCCTGCAGCAGTGGAAGAGCATATGACCAAGGAAGTCATTACCATGCCTCCGCACTTCACCATATTTGATGCCGCAAACCAGTTTCTCACCATGAGATTAAGAAGGTTTCCCGTGATCAAGGACGGAAATCTAATTGGGCAGATCAGTGTCAGTGATATTATCCGGGCAATACCTCAATTAAAGGCATCCACCTGGGGAACTAAATAATCAACGGATACTTCATTAACCTCAAAGGGTGGAAAGGAATTAAATATAACCGACTATTCGGTATACTATTAGTCCAATCCACTCTTTGACCAATTTGTGCCAGTTGGCAATGGATTCAGGATTGGGTTGAAACAAGGACTTGACATTAAAGCGGGGATCGGTTCCATAATAATCCACAGGGAATGAATCAATGGATAAACCTACTTTTTCAAAGCAGGCTTTGGCCCTTTTGATATGAAAGGCAGAAGTAATCACCAGCAGGTTGCTGTTATGATCATAACCCATTCCGGAGAGAATCCTATCAGAAAACAGGGCGTTTTCCCTGGTATTTTTTGCTTTGTTTTCTGTAATGATGTCATTGGGGTCTACCCCGGCCAAAATCAAAAAATCGGTTAATAACTGGGCCTCGGTCCGGTCATGGCCTGCAGCAAAACCCTGCCCCCCTGTGACCAGGATATTTTTTATTTTCCCCATTTTATACAATTGCATGGCATGGGTGGCCCGATCTGCACCTTTATTAAAAAAAGTCCTGTCCGTAGTGGATTTGTTGAGATTGGTGACGCCGGTGAGCACAATGCCCACCTCATAAACCGGCATACCGGCCATTTCAACAATGGGAGGCTCCCATAACACCATAGCCATGTTGGACAAATAACTATTGGAAAGGAACAATAGCAAAAACAAACTTCCGGCAGTGAGGCACTTACCTAATTTCCTGTTTTTAACCAAAATACCAGCAGATAAAAGCAATAAGCAGATGGAAAACGGCATAACAAGAAAGCCGAGCAATTGGGAAAGATAGAAAAACATATTTGGCAACGGGTTTTATACACAAGGCCACTGGCCCGTTTATTTTTTTACAAAAATATCCATAAATTCTATGAATGGCCTTTAAAAATCTTGTTATCTTCCCTTTTTATAAAGCGCAGGACCTCCAGTCCATCATTTGAATCAATTCTTTTTATGTCCCAGGCCCCATTTATCATATATAAATCTTCAGCAGGTTCAGGTAAAACGTATACCCTGACCACCGAATACCTTAAACTTGCTTTGCGTCATCCTTTGGCATTTCGTCAAATTCTTGCCGTTACCTTTACCAATAAAGCTACCCAGGAAATGAAAAGCCGTATCCTGAAGGAAATGAAAAGGATCAAAACTTCCATTGATGTCAAACATACCATGGATAGGGAATTGTTGGAAATATTTGGAGGGGATGAAACATTATTGTCCCGCCGGGCCAATGAAACCCTCTCTGCCATCTTACACGATTACTCCTCCTTTTCTGTCAGTACCATAGACAGTTTTTTTCAGCGCGTGATTCGTGCCTTTGCAAGGGAAATAGATCTTCAGGCAAAATTTGACATCGAAATGGATCAGGATGCCGTCATGGACCGTTTGGTAGAGCGTTTGATGCTAAAAGTGATGGAGGATCCTCATTTACACCGGTGGATGGTGGATTTTGCTTCAGAGAATATAATGGAAGGCAAGTCCTGGGATATCAGAAGGGACATTGGTCTTTTGGGAAAAAATATTTTTCTGGAAGATTTCAAGAAACATGAAAAGGAGGTGAAATTTTTTTTAGAAGACCAGGATAACATCCTAAAGCTGCGCCGACACCTTATCCAGCAGAAAAAAGAAATGGCAAAGCAGGCAAAAGAGATAAAGGTCCAGGCCAATGCCGTCCGGGACTCCCTCGGATTGGAATGGGGGGATTTCAAAGGAGGATCCAATTCTTTTGTGAAGGTATTTGGAAAATTGGGGGATCAAAAGGTACCGGTACCTCAATTGACCGATGCGCAAAAGGCTTGTATCGATCAACCTGAAAAATGGTTTGCCAAAGCCAGTAAAAAGAAAGATCCCATCAATCAATCCTTCGACGCATTGAACGGATATTTGCTTCAAATCGTAACCCTGAGACGGTTATGGATCACCATTAATGCCATTCACAAGAATTTTTATGTGTTCGGTCTTTTCAGCTATTTGATCAGGGAACTGTCCGCTTTGAAAGAAGAGGAAAACATCCTGCTGATCTCAGATGCCAATGATTTTTTAAAAGAAATCACGGCAGGAAATGATGCGCCCTTCGTATATGAAAAAGTGGGCAACCAGTACCAATATTTTTTGTTGGATGAATTCCAGGATACCTCGGGGTTTCAATGGGCCAGCTTTAGACCTTTATTGGTCAATTCCCTCTCCCAGGGAAACACCAATTTATTGGTGGGAGATGTCAAACAATCCATTTACAGGTGGAGAGGGGGAGAAATGAGGTTGTTGATGGAGCAGGTGGAAAGAGAAAATGCCCAGTTTGGTTTGGAGGTGAAAAAATTGGATACCAATTATAGAAGCCTCCCTCATATTGTGGCATTCAACAATGCTGTTTTTTCCACCCTACCTACTTTGGTCCAGGAATCTTTGGAGAGGGACCATGGTTTGGAAAACACTCCAAAAACCATTTTAGAGGCTTTTGCAGGAGTAAAGCAAAGTGTCTCCCCCCATCATATCGGATTGGAAGCTAAAGGCAAGGTCCGCATGGAATGGCTGGGGGGCGAAAAAGACGAAAAGGAACAGGAGGGATTGAAATTCAAGGAACTCGTACTGGCAAGGCTTCCGGAAATGTTGCGTGAACTGCAAGAGCATGGATATATTTTAAAAGACATTGCCATATTGGTAAGAAATAACCAGCAGGGTGCTGAGGTAGCAGATGCATTAATGGCGTATCAAAAACAGCATCCTTTAGGTCCTTTCCGGTATGAGGTACTGTCGGATGAAGCCATGTTTTTGGACCGGGCCGCTTCAGTAAAATGCCTGTTGGCCTGCCTTCAATACCTGAATGATAAAGATAATCAACTGGCTTTCCATACCATGTGGGCGCAATGGGCCAGGGTTTTTGGCCAGGAGGTGGACCATGGAATTTTTAAGTGGAGTTCCTTACCCCAAAAAATCCTTCTGTTGGCCAAAAAATTAGCCGACATGAAATCCTTTCTCTTAAAGCTTCCTCTGATGGATTTACTGGAGGCGCTTATAGAAGTAATGGGCTTGAATGGGGATCATGAGGAAAAGGCCTATTTATCGGGATTTAAAGAAGCCATGTATGATTTCATGGTCAAAAACCGGGCAGATTTGGGAAGCTTTCTCACTTGGTGGGAACAAAATGGGGCAAAACGTACGGTGAAGTTGCCCGAAAGCCATAACGCCATTCGGATTCTGACCATTCATAAATCCAAAGGCCTGCAATTCAAGGTGGTTTTGGCCCCCTTTTTGGATTGGAGGGTTTTTGATACCTCAAAGGACAACATCGTCTGGGCACCGTATATTTGGCAAGGTAAGGAGCAGGAAACCATCATTCCTCTGACTTTAAGGAAGGAACTTAAAGACTCAGCCTTTGCCCCGGTATACAGAGAAGAGCAGATGCTGGCCAATTTGGATAACCTTAATTTGTTGTATGTGGCATTCACCAGGGCGGAAGAGGTTTTTTGGGGCCTGGCACCATATGTAGAGCCAGGCAAAAATACCAAGATGGGTACGGTGTCAGAATGGTTGTCAGCCCTGTTTTTCAGCAGGGGAATAAATGTTCCGGGTTTTTCATTTGAAGGTCACATGGATCAGGAAAATAAGATATTTGAATATGGAGAGCTGAAAAAAGCATTTGTAAATAAGGAAGAAATGGTACCCAATCAGGAATTACGATGGAAATACCGCCCATGGCAGGAGGTTTTAAAAGTCAGGCAGGTCATTGGAGATTTAAATGAAAGTGGTGTTTTCGAAAAGAGAAACTTCGGGATTTTGGTACATGGCCTGATTGAACGCTCCAAAACAAAGGAAGATTTTTCGGTGGAATTGGATGAAATGTTTTTTGATGGCGCCATCAATTCCGAGGAAAAAATCCATCTTCATCAAAAATTTGAAAGTTTATGTTTGGACCCCCAATTTCAATCATGGTTTGATAAGGAGCAGAAAGTACTTACGGAACAGGGCATCTTACTTCCTGGCGGTGAAAGCAAGCGGCCAGACCGGCTTGTTTATTTTAATGACAGGGTGGAAATCGTAGATTTTAAAACTGGCAAAGCGCAAAAATCCCATCATAGCCAACTTCTTGAATACATTCAATTGGTAAGCGAAATTGAAAGGAAAGAAGTCTTGGGGTTTATTTGCTATATAGAAAACGGGAATGTGGAGAAAGTGAATATTCAATGAAAGAAGTTTGTGTACCTGAATACCAAAAATCAAATGAATAGTTTTTTAAAAGATACAGCCAAAACCCTCCTTTCCAGGAATGATGACCTCAAAGATGTAATTATCGTGCTCCCCAACAGGCGAGCTGGTTTGTTTTTTGGGAAATTTTTAGGCCAATTGATTGAGAAGCCGATATGGATGCCTCAAATTCTTACTATTGAGGACCTGTTTTATGGTTTGGCTGAAAAGAAACCAGCTGATAAACTTACCCTGGTATTTGAAATGTATACCATTTACCGTGATCTTTCCGGATCGGAGGAGGGTTTCGATCGGTTTTATTTTTGGGGGGAAATGATTCTGAAGGATTTTAATGATTTGGATCATTTTTTGGTCAATGCCAATAAATTGTTCCAAAACCTTAAAGAGCAAAAAATACTTGAAAGTGACTGGAGTTTTTTAAGTCCCGAACAGGTAGCCCTCATTCAGCAATTCTGGGCTTCTTTCCAAAGCAGAGATAAAAAACACCAGGAGAAATTTCTTAGGTTCTGGGATTTATTATTCCCGCTATATAAAAATTTTAAATCCTCATTGGAAATCTTAGGGCTTGCCTACGGCGGAATGATCTATAGGGAAGTATCGGAAAATCTGGAGAAGTTGACACCTACAGACAAGCACCACATTTTCATAGGTTTCAATGCTTTTACGGGAGCAGAAGAACGGCTGGTAAAACATTTCATTACAGCGTTCAAAGCAGAGATTTTTTGGGACCTGGATGCCTATTATGTGAATGATACAGCGCAGGAGGCCGGTATGTTTTTTAGGGAGTACAGAAAGGATTTGGTATTAGGGCCTACTTTCCCTGATGACATTCCGGATCAAATCGAAAAAAGAAGGGCAAAAATCGATACGCATGCCATTCCTCTGAAAGTCAGCCAGGCCAATTTGGTAGGTGCGATTTTAGACGCCGTACCGGAGGGGGAAAACTGGGAGGAAACAGTGGTGATTCTACCCGATGAACAGCTGCTATTTCCTGTGCTGAATGTACTGCCGGCGCAGGTGGGAAAAGTCAATGTCACCATGGGCTATCCTGTAAAAAACACGCCGGTTTACACCTTTTTGGAAGCCATTTTGGAACTGCAGCGTTTCACGAAAGAAGAAGGGGGGGAATACTATTTTTACCACAAGCCCGTACAGGAATTGTTATCTACCGTGTATCTGCAATCCCGCCATCCGGATTTTGTGAATGAAATCATGGTGCATTTAAACCAGACCAATACCATTTACGTCCCCCAGCATTTGCTTATAAGGGGGGGGGAGTTTTTTGGGAAGGTTTTTATGCGCTTTACCCCACAAATCCTGATGGAGGGATTCCGGCAAATCATCAAAGATATGGGCAGCCAAATGGAAGTCCAAAGTATGGACTACACCTACCTTGTGCAATGTTTAAAGCAGCTCAACCGGATACAGGAGGTATTGCATCAGGAAATCAAAGAAGAAGTTTCCCTTGAATTTTTTATCCGCTTGTTCAGACAGATTTTTAGGGAGATAAAATTGCCTTTTAAAGGAGAACCTCTGGAGGGTTTACAGATCATGGGGGTTTTGGAAAGCAGAAACCTTGATTTTAAACGCGTGATCATCTGTAACATGAATGAAGGAAGTTTTCCTCCAAAGAACAGCATGGATTCAATGGTTCCTTTTAATCTCAGGAAAGCGTTTGGGATGCCGGTTCAGGAACAAAATGATGCCATTTATGCCTATACTTTTTACAGGTTGCTGCATCGGGCAGAAGAGGTGCACATGCTGTATACCACAGCAGGGGATATGGGACAAGTTGGAGAGAAAAGCCGTTATATCCATCAGATTCATCATGAAATGATTGCCCAGGGGGATCAGGAAATTGAAAAAGCAGTGCATATTCCTGTTCAACTCAGTGAGGTATTGCCTATTTCCATTGCCAAGGATCATAAGGTGATGCAGGAACTTGACAAGTACACGGACCGGGTTGGGGGAGAAGTCCAGGTTCCATTTTCTCCCTCCGCCATCAACACCTGGCTGGATTGCAGACTGAAGTTTTATTTTCAATATATTGCTTCAATTGAGGTCCCGGATGAGATCCAGGAGGAGGTAGACCCGGCCATTTTTGGCAATTTGGTTCATCTTTCCATGGAAATATTATACCAGGGTTTTATGAAAAGGAATGGTCGTTCCAAAGTGGAGGCTGATGATATAGAAGGGTTGAAGAAATATGTTTATCCTTCTATTGAATTGGCCATAAGGACACAATACAAAATAGAGGCCCATCAGGCCTTAAAATTGACAGGGCAACTGGCCATTGCCCGCGATGTACTACAAAAATACTTGATGGCTGTGTTGGATAAAGACAAGGATTCCACACCATTTGAAATCATTTCCCTGGAAAAGGGTAAAAAATACAAAGCCCAAATTCCCATTCAAACCGCCAGCGGTCCGGTTTCCATAGCCTTAGGTGGGATCATAGATAGGGTAGATAAAGTATTGGGCACCATCCGGTTAATCGATTATAAATCAGGGCAGGCCAATAAGCATTTTGACGGGATTGAAAGTTTATTCGACAGAGAAAACAAATCCAGAAACAAAGCGGCCATGCAGACCATGTTTTATGGGTATCTTTATCAATACAATTTCCCCCAAAACCGGTCACCCCTTCAACCTGCCATATTCATTTTAAGGGAGATATTTCAGGAAGATTTTAATCCCTATCTGCAAGAACAGCAAGGGTATCGTTCAAAAAAGGAAGTGAAAGATTACAGAGACTACCATGAAGCGTTTGTGGCCGGAATTCAACAAACCATAGAAGAGATTTTTGATTCCAGCCAACATTTTGATCAAACGGGAGATCTGGAAAAATGCCGGCTTTGTCCTTTTGCTCCCATATGTTCCAGGTAAAAGCAGGGTATTTAATTAATGGTTGAAATTGATTAACTTTGACTCTTTCATTTAAAATATGCAAACTGAGAATAGTTCTGTTTGGATTTTGGGAGCGATTGCAGGAGGGTTTATTCTTATTCCATCAATGGTCCTGCCTTTTTTCTCGGGGATTTGGCTGGAATTGGATTGGCTTTTCTTTTCCCGGATCTTTTCATTGGTGGCGGCCACGTTTATCGGAGGATTGACCTATCTTTTTGCAAATAAGGCCAGGGAGATTAGAGAAATGAATGAAACACACAATAAATTGATCTTGAACAATCTTCCCAACTGTGTTTGGGTTTTCTCATTGAATGACAGGATGTTGAGGTCTTCCAACAAGGCATCAGCAGATATATTTTCCTGGACTGAAAAAGATCAGGGTCAAAAAAGCTTTGAGGCATTATTTTATAAACCGGAAATAGTTGAACAGATCATGCAGGGAAAGCGTTGCGTTTTCAGGAATATTGTAATGATAGATAGAAATTACGATCCCAGATACATGGATCTTTTTGCTATTCCTTTCCAGAGTTATGATCAGCCTTGTGTTTTGGTTTTGGTAGTTGACCAATCCGAAATGCAAAAATCTTTGGAAAAAATTAAAGCGCTATCTGATTCGGTTCATTTTCAAAACAAAAAGTTGAGGGAATTTTCATTCATTAATTCCCACAAAATAAGGTCCCACTTGGCTAACATTTTGGGTATTGTGGATGTGCAGGAAGGAAACCATAGCTTATCAGGTGAATTATTGGACATGTTGAAAGCTTCGGCCACGCAACTTGATGTTGAAATAAGGAAAATTAACAGTATATTGATGGAAAACGGCATTAGTGAAATAGAGGCAGAGCAGAAGGAGAAAACGATTGTTTTCGTGGATGATGATAAGGTGCAGCACATGATCAATAAAAGAATCTTGTTAAAAATAAATAACCAACTCAACCTGGTGTTTTTTGAAAATCCATATGATGCTTTGGAATGGTTAAAGGAGAATCAGGCTGATGTGATCCTGTTGGATATCAATATGCCCCAAATGGATGGTTGGCACTTTTTGGATCTGATGAAAAAAAAGGGCATAGACATTGATGTAAAAATGTTGACCTCTTCTTTAGATCCCGGCGATTTGGAAAAAAGTAAAAATTATCCGAAAGTCAGTGGTTTTTTGGTTAAGCCTTTAAAGAATGAAAATATTGAAAATTTCTTGGCCAACTAAAATGATTGTTAGATTTTTGTATTTATTTAATATCAACAGTAAAAAACCCTATTAAAATGGCGGAAACTCCCACAGAAAATACCAAAGTAATGGGCAAAAGGATCGATAATTTTTTTATTGGTTTGGAAAGAGCTTTCACCTTTGTAAAAAGATTTTTCCAGGAAGTTTGGTTCCCTCCTTATGAATTCAAGGAATTTATCCGCCAATGTTATAAAATAGGGGTTAATTCTTTACCCCTTATTTCTCTTACCGGATTTATAGTTGGCATTGTTTTTACCAACCAATCCAGACCTTCCCTTGCGGAGTTTGGTGCCACCTCATGGCTGCCTGCACTTATTTCCATAGCCGTGGTAAGGGCGATGGGCCCATTGGTGACCGCCCTGATTGCCGCAGGTAAAGTGGGTTCCAGTATCGGAGCAGAAATAGGCTCCATGAAGGTTACCGAACAGATCGATGCCATGGAAGTTTCTGCGACCAATCCTTTTAAGTTCCTGGTGGTATCCAGGGTTTTGGCCAGTACTTTCATGATTCCTATCTTGGTGTTGTACACCGATTTTGTGGCACTTTTGGGAGCTTTTGTCAATGTTCACGTTAATGAATTGGTCAGCATTGATACTTTTTTTGTCCAGGTTTTCAATTCCATATCATTTTTGGATGTTACCTCCTCCATCCTGAAATCATTGGTTTTTGGTTTTACCATTGGCATAGTGGGTTGTTATAAAGGATACAACTCTACTAAAGGCACCGAGGGAGTTGGGAAAGCGGCTAATTCGGCAGTAGTAATGGCCATGTTTTTGATCTTTGTTGAAGAGTTACTTTCACTGCAGATAATCGTTTTCTTTAGAAATATGTAACATGGAAAATATAGTAATTAAAGTAAGAAACCTTAATAAGTCGTTTGGAGACCTTGATGTGCTAAAGGGAGTTGACCTGGACCTGTTTAAGGGTGAAAATTTAGTGGTATTGGGAAAATCCGGCAGTGGAAAATCCGTTTTGATTAAAATCATGGTCGGTTTGCTGACACAGGATGAAGGTTCGGTGTTGGTTTTGGGTCAGGAGGTAAAAAATCTTCCCACCCGGGAATTAAACGAACTCAGGTTAAAGATTGGGTTTTCTTTTCAGGCCAGTGCCTTGTACGACAGTATGACCGTGCGTGAAAACCTGGAATTCCCCTTGGTGCGAAATGTGAAAAACCTTGGGAAAACAGAGAAAAATAAAAGGGTAGAGGATGTGCTTGAAAGTGTAGGCTTATTACAAACCATCAATCAAATGCCTTCAGAGTTGTCAGGGGGACAAAGGAAACGCATTGGAATTGCCCGAACGTTGATATTGAAACCTCAGATCATGCTATATGATGAACCTACCGCAGGCCTGGACCCCATTACCTGTATGGAAATCAATAGCCTTATCAATGAGGTAAATGAAACCTATCATACTACCTCTATCATCATCACCCATGACCTTACCTGTGCCAAAGAGACGGGGGACAGGATGGCCGTCTTGCTCGATGGTGCATTTGGGGCAATCGGAAAATTTGAAGAAGTTTTCAAAGGTGCGGAAGACAAAAGAATAAAATCATTTTATGACTATAATTTCATTCGACAATGAGAAATGACAATAAAAAAACGGTTATGGTTGGCATATTTGTGCTGATAGGAATCATCATTCTAATCGTAGGAATCCTTACTTTGGGAGCGCAGCAAAAGGCCTTTGTCAAAAGCATCAGGATATATGCCGTTTTTGATGATGTAGGTGGTTTGCAGACGGGTAATAACATTTGGTTTTCAGGGGTAAAAATCGGAACCGTTAAAAAAATTAATTTTTACGGGGATTCCCAGGTTGAAATCGAGATGAATATTGAAGCTTCTTCCAAGGAATTTATTAAGAAAAATTCCAAAGCTACCATCAGCTCAGATGGATTGATCGGAAATAAAATCATAGTGATCTATGGGGGGTCAGGAGACGTAGGCAGCATTGAGGAAGGGGAAAGGCTGGAAGCGGTGATGCCCCTGGATACCGATAAAATGATGGAAACCCTACAGGTCAATAATAATAACCTGGTGTCCATCACCGATGATTTAAAGGTATTGATTCAAAAAATCTCTGCAGGGGAAGGCATTGTCGGAGCGGTGTTAATGGACAGTTTGTTGGTACAGAATTTTAAAAGTATGATGACCAATCTGGAAACCACCGCTAGCAACAGCAGCAGGCTGAGTAATAATTTGGTCCAGTTTTCGGGACAACTCAGCAATAAGGGAACCCTGTTGGATAATTTACTCAATGATACGACCGTCTTCAGCAATTTGAAGCAAACAGCGGATGGATTGGAAAAAACTACTGCCGAAGCTGCCGTTGTCGTCGAAAATTTTAAGGGAGTAAGCGAAAAATTATCCGATGAGGGAAATACCATGGGAATGCTCCTGAACGATGAGGAGTTTGCCGAATACCTGAAAAGTACCCTGCAGAACCTGGATACGGGAACGGAATCCTTCAATGAGACCATGGAGGCCATGCGATATCATTGGCTTTTTAAAAGGTCTTTCAAAAAAAGAGACCGGGCTATGGAGGAGCAAAATGAAGAATAAAGCCTAAGCGGAACTTGTTCCGCTTTTTTATTGCCCTAAAATTATCAAAATTGCTTATATTAGAACTCAAAGTGATTTTTATCCGTTTTGATGAAAATCATCTTTTTTTATCACAAAACCATCTTAAACTATGTCAAAAGATCCCTATAAAATCATAAAAAGACTTCAATCTCCTCAGGGTGATCTAAATTATTGGAGTTTATCCGAATTGCAAAAACAAGGTCAATCCATCAGTAAGCTTCCTTTTTCCATTAGAATTTTACTGGAAAATGCACTGAGGAATTTTGATGATTTTGCCATCACCAGGGAAAATATAGAAACCTTGCTCAACTGGAAACCCGAACCTTCCGAGAAGGATATTCCCTTTAAGCCTGCAAGGGTTCTGATGCAGGATTTTACCGGTGTTCCTGCTGTGGTAGACATTGCCTCCCTTAGGGCAGAAGCCGTTAGAAAAGGGAAGGATCCGGATAAAATCAACCCCTTGATCCCTGTGGATTTGGTGGTAGACCATTCCGTACAGGTGGATTATTTTGGCACCAATTATTCCTATAAAAAAAATGTGGATGCGGAGTATGAACGAAATGGGGAGCGCTATGAGTTTTTAAAATGGGCCCAGAAATCGTTTGACAATTTCTCTGTGGTCCCTCCCGGTATGGGTATCTGCCATCAGGTCAACCTGGAATACCTGGCAAAGGGGGTTATTTCAAGGGATGGAAATGTATTTCCGGACACACTGGTAGGAACAGATTCCCATACACCGATGGTCAATGGGATAGGTGTAGTGGGATGGGGTGTTGGAGGAATTGAGGCGGAAGCCGCCCTATTGGGTCAGCCTATTTATTTCATCATGCCTGAAGTAGTAGGATTAAGGCTTACCGGTGCTTTGCCCATGGGGACCACTGCCACGGATATGGTGCTTACTATTACCGAACTGCTTCGGAGACAAAGCGTGGTGGGTAAATTTGTGGAAGTTTTTGGTCCCGGTCTGGTCAACCTTTCGGTCCCCGACAGGGCCACCATTTCGAATATGTCGCCTGAGTTTGGCTGTACGGTAACCTACTTTCCCATTGATGACAGGACCCTGGATTATATGGCCAAAACCAACCGTTCAGAAGCCCAGATAAAATTGGTGGAGGATTATGCCAAAGCCAATATGTTGTGGAGGGAAAATGAAGATGAAATTAATTATTCCACGGTGGTAGAATTGGACCTTGGATCGGTGGAGCCTACCGTTTCGGGTCCCAAGCGCCCCCAGGATAAGATATTGTTAAGAGAATTTAAGGATAAATTTGGCGCTTTGCTCCATAAAATTCATGGCAGACAATACATCCCCATAGACAAAAGAGATGTAGGAAGATGGTATGAAGAAGGGGGAGGCAACCAACCAGTGGAGGAGAAAAATGAAAAAGTGGATTCTGAGGTAGAAATAGAAACCAAGGTCGAGAATGGTTTAAAAACCGTTGTGGTCAAATTAAATAATGAAAAATTTGCCCTTCATGACGGATCTATTGTCATTGCGGCCATTACCTCCTGTACCAATACCTCCAATCCCAGTGTGATGATCGGGGCCGGCCTGATTGCCAAAAAGGCAAGGGAAAGAGGGCTTGATGTGAAACCATGGGTCAAAACATCCCTGGCACCGGGGTCGAAGGTGGTGACCGACTATTTGGAGAACGCAGGTTTAATGGATGATCTGGAGGCCTTGCGTTTTCATACCGTAGGCTATGGATGTACCAGCTGCATCGGTAATTCCGGTCCGCTACCCAAACACATTGCCCAGGCTGTTGAAGAAAATGACCTGGTAGTGGCCTCCGTATTGTCGGGCAACAGGAACTTCGAAGCGAGGGTACACCCTCAGGTAAAAATGAATTACCTCATGTCCCCAATGTTGGTGGTGGCCTTTGCGCTGGCAGGAAGGGTGGATGTGGATCTCAATAAGGAGCCTTTAGGTTATGATCCCAATCTTGAGCCTGTATTTTTAAAGGACCTCTGGCCCAGCAATGAAGAAATATTTGAAGTCATGGGCCGGGTATTGTCTCCCAAAGATTTTGAAAAAAATTACGGGGAAATCTTTGAAGGAAATGAACAATGGAGGGCATTGGAAGCCCCTAAGGACAAGGTTTATCAATGGTCGGACAAATCCACCTATATCAAGGAAGCGCCATTTTTCCAGGGCATTTCCGAAGTGGTTTCGGAAGCTGATGATATTGTAAACAGCAGGGTTCTGCTGAAATTGGGAGACTCCATTACCACGGATCACATTTCTCCTGCGGGTGCATTTGCCCCCACCTCCCCGGCAGGCAAGTACCTGTTGGACAAAGGGGTGAATCAAACCATGTTCAACTCCTATGGATCCAGGAGGGGCAATGATGAAGTCATGGTAAGGGGTACCTTCGCCAATGTCAGGATCAAAAATCAACTGGCCAAGAAAGAAGGGGGATACACCACCCACATGCCTTCCGGTGAAGAAATGACGGTTTTTGATGCCTCCAAAAAATACATGGAAAAAGGAGTTCCCCTGATTGTCCTTGCCGGTAAGGAATACGGAAGTGGTTCCTCCAGGGATTGGGCCGCCAAAGGGACCACCCTGTTGGGTATCAAAGGGGTGATTGCCGAAAGTTATGAGCGGATACACCGTTCCAACCTGGTGGGTATGGGCGTATTGCCCATGCAGTTTGCCAAAGGGCAATCGGCAGCTTCCCTTGGCTTGACGGGTAAAGAGGAGATCACCGTACAGGGCATCAAAGATGGTCTGGCACCTCTAAAAGTACTCCAAGCCACTGCCAAGAAAGAAGATGGCAGTCTGGTCAATTTCGAGGTCATTGCCAGGCTGGATTCCGCCATTGAAATAGCTTACTATAAAAATGGAGGCATCCTTCATTATGTGTTGAGGCAATTCCTGAAAGGATAATAGGGTAATTAGGTAAAAAAGTTAACTTTGAATAGAAAGCCTTGCCAATATTGGCAGGGCTTTTTTGGGGGCAGGCTTTTCGCCCATGGGAAAGTATAAATTTTAAACAAAACCTTGCACCCGAGGCCAGGATTTTTATAAAATAACGGACCTGCTCTGCAACCTGGCCAACAATGTCCAAAGGACGAAAAGATATAAAAGAAGATCTTTATTATCACGAAAGCCCCCCTGCTGCCTCGCCCAAGCCTAAAAATGTCCTAAGGGACATTTTATTAACGGCTTGTCCTCTGCAAAAACCTATGTTTGAAAAGAAAGCTGAAAACTGCTTTGTTGTACAATTTATTGTACAATATAAAAAATTCCCTACATTTGCGTTATGATAACCACGTATTCAGATTTTAGGCAAAAATTGAAAACCTATTTGGACGAAGTGTATAAAAGCAATAGTCCGTTATTTGTCACCCGTACCAAGGGAGAAAATATCGTAGTGCTTTCTGAATCGGACTACGATAGCATTATAGAAACCTTCTATTTAATGAAATCCCCAAAAAATGCAGAGCGGCTCCAGCAAGCTATTGAACAATACGAGCAAGGCACGGGAAAAGCCAAAGGATTGATTGAAGAATGAAGGTTGTTTTTATGGATCATGCATGGGAAGACTACTTATATTGGCAAAAGGTTGATAAAGCAATGTTGAGGAAAATCAATGGGCTGATTAAAGAAATATCCAGAACGCCATTTCAGGGAACGGGGAAACCGGAAGCCCTTAGGGAAAACTTGTCGGGCTTTTGGTCAAGACGAATTAACCAAGAACATCGCCTGGTTTATAAAATAGAGAATGACGCTGTCCTTATTTTGCAATGTAGGTATCACTATTGAATGTTGGTCTCCTGTAGCCAACCATCGGGAAAGATTTCCCGGCCAAACCAAATAGCATAAAACCTAAAAAACGCTGCTCCGAAAACAGGGTAAAAAAAAACGTAATATAAAATATTCTGTGCTTGGTGAGGATGTTGGGAAGG
Organism: Cyclobacteriaceae bacterium; assembly: GCA_040905205.1. Lineage (GTDB taxonomy): Bacteria > Bacteroidota > Bacteroidia > Cytophagales > Cyclobacteriaceae > Cyclobacterium. The sequence continues at coordinate 7,528 of JBBDSB010000521.1, read as the reverse complement.
ACCTTAAAAGATACCTGGATGCAGGTTGGTTCTCTGAATTTAAAAAGCGATTTGAGAAAAAATACGGGAAAAACTCATGTGTCGCCTACACCACGGCTATTAATGTTTTGAATGGAAGAACTAAAAATTTCAAGGTACTGGAATTAATATACATTTTGGCCGAAGAAAACCGGGCAATTGAAAATTCCATAATTTCGTTGAAAAATCAAGTCAAATAAAAATAGGGTCTTTATTGATCCTGTGTAGGTTGGGTGGACTGTATGACCTGGTTAATGCGGCTTCACAAAGAAACTTTAAAAGGAATTCGTCCTGTAGGAATCATCTGGAAGGACTTTTTTTTATTCCCTACTCTCGTTATTAAGCGGTACCGTAAAGTCATTCAATTCTATCTAATGCTGGCCAATCTGCGAGGCAGGTATCAGCCCCATTTTTTGTAGGAAGATACGGATTTACGGTACATTCCGGAGTTTTTGAAAACAAAAGCAGCAGGACGACTGAAAATTATTCCCTGATCACACCCGGTCTGTTCATCAGAAAATGTCTCCTTTCAATGATCTTTAAAAAAAATTATGTAATTTCAACTTTGATGGAAAGCCGAATTTTTGAAGGATTTTAAACCAGGATTGGTTGGGCAAAGCTGACGGGGACAGGTACATATACATACCAACCATACAAAAATCAAAGCCTACTAAAGGTTCCCAATTTGAGAATAATTATGTATCTTTGCATTAGTTAAATGTAATGGAAAGAATTTTTGCTAAAAGCACCTTACGGAAGTTTTGGGAAAAGCACCCGGAGACAGAGCAGTATTTAAAAACGTGGTATGATACTGCGATTGGTTCAAAGTGGCTCACACCCAATGATGTAAAACAATCCTACGCAAATGCCAGTATCTTGAAAGACAGTAGGATTGTTTTTAACATAAAAGGAAATTCATTCAGGCTGGTGGCAAAATTCAATTTTGAGAAACAGTGGGTTTTTATCCGATTCATTGGGACGCATAGTGAATATGATAAGATAGATGCAGATACGATCTAATTGAAAAGCAATGGAACTAAGACCAATAAAATCAGAATCAGATTACCAAAAAGCCCTTGAAAGGCTAGGGAGAATTTTCGATGCTCCTGTAGGTACCTTGGAAAGTGATGAAGCCGATATTCTAGGATTGATGGTAGATGATTATGAAAAGAAACATTATCCGATCGATGCCCCCGATCCTATTGAAGCCATAAAAATAAGGATGGAAGAGCTGCAATTGAAACAAAAAGACCTGGTAAATGAAATTGGGGGAAAAAGCAGGGTTTCTGAAATACTCAACAGGAAAAGAAAATTAACAGTAGAAATGATCAGGAATTTAACCATAAAGCTAAATCTTTCACCTGGGCTATTGATTACAGATTATCGATTATCCAGGTAAAGGTACGATTGGTAACATTAGCTTGGAGCCAATGGGCGATCTCCGGTAATAATAAAATTAGTACTTTGATTAGCGTTTAGTAAAGCGAGAAAGAACAGCTCCACAATGGACCACCGTCTCCAAGCCCTGACCGTTTGGCACAAGCAGAGTTGCGACCCTAAAACAATGAAACTTAAATCAGAGATAAATAAATCTGTTTTTGATAATGGTTTTGAATGCAAATCATTAAATAAAGATGTTTTTGAATTAAATACTGAATTTGATTTAGTTTATTTAGACCCTCCATACGTTTTAAAAAATTCGAAGAATGAAAGTGCTAATTATTTGCGATGCTATCATTTTTTGGAAGGAATATCAGATTATTCTGAATGGAAAAATAATATAGATTATAATACAAATATTTTAAATCTAAATGACTCCTATCTTCCTAATTATTTTTTGGTTAGTAAGATAAATGATACATTCGAAAAACTTATATCAAAATTCAAAGATAGTAAGATTGTAATATCCTATAAGTATGGTGGTATTCCTTCAATTGAATTTATAGTTGATTTATTAAGGAAATATAATAAGAAAGTAATAACACATAGTATGCATTATAAATATGCATTAAATAAGCAAAATGGAAATGCTAGTTTAAATAGGGAGTTTTTAATAATTGGAATTTAAAAATTCATCTTATGAGAAACGTATTTAAATCAACTTTAAAAGTTAATCTTTCTAGTATAATTTTTGGTGTTCTTGTCATATTAATATGTATAATTAATACTGGTATTATAAATCAAGCGAGGACAAGTTATTGGCAATTCTTGGAAGTTTGATTGCCGGAATTTTTGTAGCTATAATTCAGTTCCTGATTGCTTATCAAGATTATCGCTCTACTGAGAAACTAAAAAATTGACAAATAAAAGAAGTTCTCCTCAATAGAGATAAGCGAGATTTTTACAAAAATTATGTCAAATCAACGAGAAAAGTTCTTTATATGATGGGAGTTACAGGTTCACGTTTTATGGAACATTTCGCAAATGATGATAAAAATGCTCCACCAAATTCAAAGGTACTTTTAGAAGCAATGTCCAAAGGTGTACAAGTCAGGATTCTAATACCTAAACCTGAATTTTTATCATCCGAAAGCGAAAAAAGGATTGGAGAAAATGCTCGTGCGAGATATATAAAGATTAAAGAAAGTTATCCAAAAAACTTTCACGTAAGATACTTTAACCATGTACCAGCGCATAGTGTGTTTCTAGTTGATGATGAATGCATTGTCGGGCCAATTTTCCCAGAATTGTCAAGTAAATACACTCCGGCGCTTTATTTGAGATCCAAAAGTCCTTTTGCTGAAAAATATATTGATTATTTTGAACATGAATGGAAAAAGTCATTTGAATTATAATTTAAAGATTACAGCCTTCCCTAGAATACACATGACCTTAATAGGGATGAATTCTGATGGATATCGTATTAATGGAGGAATTGGATTTTCTATAACTGAACCTAAGATTTTTCTTTTATTTAAAACATCGGATTCGTTCTTGTTTAAGGATATACGTAAAGCTAATTTCATATCTTCCGAGATAAATCGATTGAAAAATAAAATTGATAACATCCAGTTAGAATACGATTTCAAATATTCAATTATGTGCCAAATATGTGGTGAATGTCCTACACATTTTGGTTTCGGGTCTAGCACCTTAACTTATTTAGCTTGTATTGAAGCTCTTTTTATATTAAATAATTATCCATACGATAATGAATTATTAACAAGAATATCCAGCCGGGGGGCACTTCAGGTATTGGTATTAATACCTATTTCGCAGGGGGGTTTGTATTTGATATTGGTATTCCACAAAAAAGTAATACTAAGATTGCTCCTTCATCGATTTCAACTCAGCGTGAAAATATACCTCTTGTATTAAATCAAATAAAACTACCAAATTGGACAGTTGGACTTGTACTTCCAAAGAAAATTAAAAGCAAATCCGAATTAGAGGAGATTGATTTCTTTAGAAAAACATGTCCGATCGA
>JBBDSB010000521.1:0-3983 GCA_040905205.1 Cyclobacteriaceae bacterium | reverse complement strand
AAAGCAAATCCGAATTAGAGGAGATTGATTTCTTTAGAAAAACATGTCCGATCGATAAAGTAGCTGTAAGTTCAATATTGTATGAATCCGTATTCGGGGTATTGAGTTCAATTTATGAAAACGATTTTGATGGTTTTTGTGAAGCTGTAAAAAATATTCAAGGTACTAAATGGAAAATAGAAGAATGAAGTTTGTATGGATGAGTTTTAGATAGACTTGAAGCCAAAATATACAATTCAGGTGCAAAATGTGTCGGTATGTCTAGTTTAGGTCCCGGGCTATACTTTCTTTCTGACGATATTTAAAAAGTCTATTCTATGCTTACTGAGGATGAATATTATATCTTTGCATCCGAATTCAATAATAATCCTAGAATTATTGATTATGAATGATATAACATTCCTTACAACCAACCATATTAAATTATTCCACGCGAGATATTTAAGTCGTGATTGGGATATAAATATTATACAACATAAGTTATTACATTATGGTATTGGATATGAAGAGCCTCGTTTATTTGATAGAGAAAAATTATTAGAAGGAAGTGTAAAAGATGCAATCAGTCGTTGGAAAAAAAATATCTCTGATTCAGAAAGTAGATTTTATTTTTTAAAAGATACTTCTGTTGTTATCCATTCCATAAGTAAAAAAGGTAAAGAAGTTCCTGGAGTTGATATAAAATATTGGATGCAGGAAAACACTTTTAGTCAAATTGATAATATTTTAAAATTGAAAGGTAATAATCGAAGAGTTTCCGTTAATTCTCATGTAGTATTAGTACTGACTAAAGACCTTAAAGAAAAATATGGAGAAGACTATATTATTTTTAAAAGTAATTCTAAGGGCTATTTAGTTGAAAAAAAAATTATATTTGAAACTAATATTTTGTATTCATGGTTAGATAATTTTACTTTTAATAAGTGGTTTGTTCCTGAAGGTGAAGAAGTTCCCATAAGTCTACTTCCAATTGAGAAAGCTGATAAATATGATTTCAGAAAAAATGCTTTTGATAAAATGTTTATTTTCCTTAGGGAAAATAAGAAAATTTTTAAAAAGAAAACTAAAGAGATTCAATCTCGTTTTCTTTTAAATCCTATTTTTATTATTTCGGGTTAAACTTGTGCAGGAAAAACAACAATAGGAAAGTTTCTTTTAGAAAAATATGGTTTTTATCATATTGAAGCTAGTGATTTCATGTCAAAGGAATTTCATGAAACCCATGGTCTTAGACCAATATTTGATATTGGTAATTTTGCTAAGAAGATTTTAAAAAAAAATCCATATATTGTTGTTGATAATATTTTTAAATATATTGCAGATATTTTAAATATTTATTCAATTGCAATAACTGGTTTTAGAACACCTATAGAGATCGAATATTTTATTAAAAACTCTCCATATCGTGGGGAATTTAAAATCGTTTATATTTATGCCGAATATGAACTACGTTTTGAAAGATGGTTAAATCGCAATAGGGAAATTGGAAGTATTTCTAGAGATAAATTTGATTTAATAAATAATCAGCAAAAAGAAATGGGTGTTCATAAAATTATAAATATGGATAATGTTACTGTTATTAACAATAATAAAGGCTTTAATGATTATTATAAATCCTTTAAAAAAAGATATCTTAGTAAAATTTCAATAGATCCGAAATACAATAATCTAACCATTGAAAATTTTGTTCCGAAAAAGCTAGAAGATGCAATACTTTTCTCACTTGCAGTTGATTACAGAAACAATAATTTAATTTTTCTAACAACGACCGAAATTTCTAAAAAGATTAATGAGGTATTTACAAATCTTTAAGAAGAAAAACATAAGGATAATGTAAATCGCTACTTTAATCAGCGGATATATCCATTTTATGAGGTGAAAAATATTAATGATAAAATTAAATATAGACTTTCCCCTACTGGTTATTCATTTGTTGTTTCTTTACTCATGAAGCGAAACTATGAAAAAGAATAAAACGACCATTCCTTTTTTGCAAGGCAAGTTGGCATATCATACAAAGTAAACGCTTTAACCAAATTTTACTAAGTAGCCTTTTCGCTCGTTCCACTTTATCGAATAATTTAGAATTGTGTAAACTTGGTTGAGAATATAAATAGACAATGCCTAATATAAAATCAATAAACATTCCCCTCTGGACACTGCGCATAACCAAGCCGTTGAAAATTTTCTTGTCTTTTCCATCTCTTAAATGCCACCCAACATGTTGGACAGGTTCAGTCAGGGGCGACCTGTGTTGCGCCTGCGGCAGGCCGTTCATATCACCCTTGACGGGTTCTGGCTAGCTGTTACCTTTGCATTTGAAAATGAAAATACTTTTTCGCCACCTTCAATGCGTTCGTTATATTTATCTGAAGTTTTATTTCCGTTGACCGACAGGTCCTTAAAAAACCCCGGTTGATCCCGGGGCCAGGGGCTAGAAAATGGCGGCAGGCTATAGGGGGAGGATGCGAGCCGCCTGCGAGTCCGAATCAGCCGTGCAGGATGAGCACGTTAGTGCGACTGGACGTGCGCAATGAGGGGCGCAGGCGAGCCTAACGCGGGCTGTGGGATTTTATTTTTCCCTCCTGCCGGAGGCCTAATAAACTAAATAAAATTGGGAACAGCCGAATCTAGGAACGGAGGAATGTCGAGTGGAGAAAAAAGCAAATGGGAATGCGGGGGGCTAAAAAAGTGGAGCAAAAAAATGGTTCTGTGATACCAATAAAAACTCTCCTTTTTCAGGAGTGTTACCACAACTCATAAACTCATCACGGTACCATTTTTTTGTGGAACGTTTTAAGGTGCGGAAATTTGCTTTTTTCGTAATGAAGAACATTTTGAGTACCGGAGATTCTCCGAATACCATTCTGTAAACAGGTTAATATTCTCTCTTAAATTGACTTGAGATTTCCTAATGTCCTCCTTAGTCAATTCCAAGTAGGCTTCAGCTCGTTGAGTTAAATCGTTAAGTCGATGTTTAGGCTCATCCATCTCAATATCATAGTCTTCATTTTTAAATAAATCCAGAGCAGAATTTCCTTTCATCACATAATCCAACCTCTTTCCACTTATTAAATATTCACACTGTCCTCCTAAAGTTGAGTTGTCATGTCCCCGTATAAATTAACAAGATCATGTTTTTCTAATTCATATTCCAGTAACTTAAACTTATCCTCATTATCCTTAATTGGAAGTCATTTCTGCTCCAAAATATTGGCTAATGAACTTGGAAAACTGGCATCCTTAAGTTCTGCCAAAAAATGGTCTATATATTTTGCTTTCTCTTTTGCGGTCATACGATGAATGCCAGCGTACGGTTAAAGTGCACAGTACACTTTATTTCCCATTCAACGGTATCCCAATCTAATACGTTTTTTATGGTTTTAAAAGAATTTAGCACCAAATAGGTCATATTTCCGTGGTTTTGGTGTAGGTATGATTAAGCTACACTTGAATGTGGCGCAAAACTGTTCCGGCTTCAAATAAATAGTTGGCAAAATCATGCCGGGAAGGAAATACCGATATGGCGGGAATCTTCTGGTGAGGAATGATCCAAATTTTGACATCATGTCCAGCCTTACAGTGGATTACCTGAACTTTGGGATCCTGAATTTCAGATTACAGGATAAAAGCAGTGTTTACCCTATCGAACTTTCGGAAATCAAATAATTATGGAAATTGAAGTTGATATCAAACCGGTTAGAAGGTATAAAAAAGCAAGTGGCTAACACCCAGAAGCCCGTTTATATCTACGAAGATGGAAAAACTACAACATCGCCAACGTCCGGTATTTTTGCTTGGGAACGAACAAATGTGGTGGGATTATTTCACTTCTTATGATATTGATAATATTTTGAAGGTTTAGGCAACAGGGGTTTTAGCGAGACCTACCTACGGTGGTGGGGGAGGCGCTCCTTATTAGAGGAATCTCAGAACTCCGGACCCGTCCCCCTGAGAGTTAATCCAACAGGGTTTTCAGTGTA
>JBBDSB010000520.1:0-3882 GCA_040905205.1 Cyclobacteriaceae bacterium | reverse complement strand
CTGGTGGGTGAAAACCTTTTTGCCAATGTGCTGGTTTTAAGAATCTTTATATTGGTTTTCGAGGGAATAAATATTTGGTTGATATATCGGCTGACCAAGCAATGGAAGTTGCCTGTTTCAAGGGTGTGGTGGTATGCTTTCAATCCCCTTGTGATTTTGGAATTGACTGGAAACCTACATTTTGAGGGTCTGGTTTTGACTGGTCTTTTGCTAGCACTTTATTGTTTTGGAAAGGCAAAACCATTATTGGCGGCCCTCTCCTGGTCATGGGCAGTGGGAATCAAGTTGAGCCCGGTAATTATCGGCCCAACTTGGCTATCGGCATGGAATAGTAAACACCGGTTTAAATTCATCTTATTTTCCGGCTTATCCATTTTTGTTTTTATTTTCCCTATCCTGAATGGCCTTGAAAATTTTTATCAAAGCTTACGGCTTTACCAAAGTAATTTTGAATTCAATGCCTCTCTCTATTACCTCATCCGGTGGGTTTGGCAGGGCGTTGTCGGCTATAATCCAATTGTCTATTTGGGCCCCATGCTGAATGTTATTGCTTTGGTGTGTATTGTATGGGTGGGCATTTACGCTCCATCCAAGGATCCCAAATCCCTGTCCGGAAATTGGGTTTGGATTTATTTTATTTTTTTAATCTGCCAGACCACGGTCCATCCCTGGTACCTGATTCCTGCTTTTGGGATCAGTGTGCTGACCCAAAACAAAGTGTTTTTTCTGTGGACAGGTCTGGTTTTTTTGTCCTATGGTGCTTATGCCCATCAGGATTTTCAGGAAAATTATAGGTTGCTATGGGTGGAATATGGCTTGTTGGGAATAGGCCTAGCCGGAATTTTTTACAAAAACTCCTTTTCACGCCGCATTACATAGTCCCATTCCTTTCCGCAACGACAAAAAGAATGGCGATAACCTATGAATCATTATGAATTCTAAAGCCTTGTGTTTAATATTATACTCCTATTTTCACTAGATTTTGATTCAACTTTATTTAAAATGAGAAAATTAATTTTGGTATTCCTTCTTCCTTTTTTAGCTTATGCCTGTCAAAGCGACCCAGAGGCTAAAAAAATCGTCGACCAATCCATTGCTGCTCATGGTGGTGACTTGTTTAAAACAGCCACCATTGCTTTTGATTTTAGGGATAAACATTATGAAATTTTTAAATCTCCGGAGCGTTATCGGTATGTAAGGGAATTTACCGACTCTATCGGAAAGGTAAGAGATGTGCTGGACAATGATGGTTTTACCAGGACGGTTAATGGAGAAAAGGTGGAGGTTACAACCAAAATGGCCAATGCCTATTCCAATTCCGTGAATTCCGTGGCCTATTTTGCTTTTTTGCCTTACGGCCTGAATGATGAGGCCGTGAATAAAAAATACCTGGGAGACACTGAATTGGAAGGTGCTTCTTATCACCTTGTCAAAGCGACCTTTTCAAATTATGGTGGTGGGGAGGATCACAACGATGAATTCTTGTATTGGATAAATAAAGAAAATTTCAGAGTGGATTTCTTTGCCTATTCCTATGAAACAGATGGAGGAGGGGTCAGGTTCAGGAAGGCCGTTCAAACCCATGAGGTTTCCGGATTATTGCTCCAGGATTACGAAAATTATAAAGTGGAGGATAAAAACACACCGTTGGAAAGTGTGGAGGAGCTGTATAAGTCCGGGGAATTGGAATTATTGTCTGAAATCCGATTGGAAAATATCGAAGTAATTTCCTCGAGGTAATCCCTAATCAAAGGTAGCACAAATTGAAAAACATGTCAGTATGAAAAGAGGATTGGTGATTTCCGGAGGCGGGAGCAAAGGAGCTTTTGCAGGAGGAATTGCAGAATATTTGTTAAAGGATTGCAATTTTAAATATAACATTTTTGTAGGTACCTCTACGGGCAGCCTTTTGGTGCCACTTCTTTCCATAGGGGAAATTGAAAAGATCAAATCCATTTATACTTCGGTCACCCAGGATCAGATTTTTAGTACGAATCCATTTATCATCACCAAAATAGATGGGGTATTAAAAACCAGAATCAATCATTTTGGTACGATCAAAATGTTTCTGAAAGGGAAAAAAACATTTGGGGAAAGCAAAGCCCTGTTCAAATTGATTAAAAAAATCATCACACCCCAGGATTTTGAAAGGATGTTGGTCAATGATGCGGAGATTTACATTACTGTCTCCAATCTCAGCATCAATAAGGTGGAATACAAAAGCCTTAAAGAGTGCTCTTATGAGGATTTTTGTGAGTGGATTTGGGCATCTTCGAACATGGTTCCTTTTATGAGCTTATTGGAAAAAGATGGATTCGAATATGCGGATGGGGGGTTTGCGGATTTAGTACCTATCTCTGAAGCCATTTATCAGGGAGCAAATGAGGTTGACATTATTGTATTAAGAACAGACAAATTACGAACAGATAATAATAGCGTAAAAAATAAACCGGTCAGAAATGCCTTGGAACTGACTACTCGGGTTTTTGATTTTATGCTGAATCAGATTTCTGAAGATGATATTAAAATCGGGCAGCTTGTGGGCATAAAAAGGAAAGTAAACCTCAATTTCTATTACCCTCCGAAGTCCCTTACGGAAAATTCATTGATTTTCGAACCTGAGCAAATGAGAAAATGGTGGAGGCAGGGCAGGGCTTTTGCCAAAGAACAGAACCCGATCTGTAAATGTATAGAAGTGGGGAGTGAAGATCGTTAATGCTTAGCCGGACATCCAGCTATCCCACCTCTTAATAACCAAAGTTCGACTTAATTCCAGGAAAAAACCTTCATCGGCAGACTTAGGGAGAGCTTTGAGCGGAGAAAGCCGTGGGAGTCCCCGTCAGATGCCCTACCACACCCTTTGCCAACTCCTAAACCTACCAAAAAGGGTTCCCTTGACGAATTAGCCGGTTTTCAAAGTGGTCTAATCCCTAACTCAGGTTAGGGGTGTTGTCATAATTTATTGTAAATCCCCTATATTGATTCCAATATTAGGCTATACTATAAAAAAACCCATCAAACGATCCCGAACCATGAACTTTAGAAGCTCTTTAACCCTTATAGTAATCCTCTTTTTCTCCCTGGCCATGCAAAGCCCTTTACCCAAGGTTTTCGTGATCGGAGACAGTATTTCCATACAATATGGACCATATCTGGAACAATATTCACAAGGCTTATGGGAATATGACAGAAAAAGGGAGGAGGGGAAAAGTGCCAATGAACAGGATCTTCCCGTTGGAGCCAATGGAGGTGACTCCAAAATGGTGCTGGAATACCTGAAATCCAAAATTCAAGACCCCAGCTTCAAACCCGACTTTCTCCTTTTAAATTGTGGGCTTCATGATATTAAAACCAATCCGACCACTAAAGAAAAGCAGGTTACTTTGGATGATTACAGGAAAAATCTGGCCACAATTTATAAGCTTTTAAATGAAAATGGCATTGCCATGGCATGGATCAGAACCACACCCGTGGTAGATGAACAGCACAATACCCGTCAAAGCAATTTTCATCGTTTTGCTGAGGATGTAAAGCGATACAATGCAATCGCAGATGAGGTCTTTCAGTCTCGGAATGTACCCATCATCGACCTGCATCAATTTACCCTTAATTTAGGCGAAGGTATTTTTATAGATCATGTCCACTATGGGGAAGAGACAAGAGCCAGGCAGGCCGCCTACATTGCAGGTTTTCTAAACAAAATTAACCCCTCACCATAATCTAAGCACTGATTTTTTCTGAAATATTTACTGTTGACAAAGCTTTGGGATTCCTAGGCGCTGTATAGGCAGAAATTTTCAAAAAAAAAATCAAAAAGAATTGATTTTAAAAAAAAGTTTATAAATTTACTTTTGTCAAAAAAATGTATACGGTATTCAAAAA
>JBBDSB010000519.1:0-3892 GCA_040905205.1 Cyclobacteriaceae bacterium | reverse complement strand
ATCCAGCCTGTCCGTTCAGTGTCCAAACCATAAAGTCCCTTTCCATTTCGGAAGCGCTTCCGATTTCCACACCGTCCGGATTTATTGTCCGGTTATTGGTTAACAACCCTAGGAAGTGTTCTCTTCGAGCTGCAGCATTGAGGTAAAAACTCACCTTTCTGCCCCGGTGGTTGATGTTCGTGGACCCTCCAAACCTTTCCAGGGTCTCTTGGTCAAAAGAGGTTCCGAAGTTTCCTGAAAAAGAACCGTTGGTCCCCATTTCCAGGTTTTCTTTGCTGATGATATTGATCAATCCTGCATTACCCTCAGCTTCATACCGGGCAGAAGGATTGCTGATGATTTCAATTGTGCTGACCTGATCGGCATTCATGCCTGATAGCATCTGAACCAGGACATTTATGGGTAGCCTGACCAACTTGCCGTTGAACATGACCATGACGCCTTCCTTTCCGTTCATGGTGATCGCATTGTTTTGCAGGTTTACCAATACTCCGGGTGTTCTTGAAAGGACTTCCAGGACCGTGGACCCGGAGGAGATAATGCTGCTGCCTACATTTACGACCAACTTCCCCATTTGCTGTTCAAACAAAGGCTTTTGGGCAGAGACCAAAACCTCCGATAATTCCGAGATATCCTCTGTTAAAATGAAGTCCATTATCTGATGGTTGTTTGCTTCTACCGAAACCGGAGAAGAAAAGATGGTTTGAAATCCCAACATATGAGCGGAGATCAGATAGCTTCCTTTGGGGATTTGGGATAAGTTATATTTTCCCGATTCATCACAAACAATACCTTTGATCAAAGAAGAGTCTGTTTTGTCCAAAAGTAGGATATTGGCAAATGCAATGGGTTGTCCCACTTCATTTTTTACATTGCCCAGAATTGTGCCCTGACCTAAGGAATCTGTTGCAGCGAAAAACAAAAATATCCCACAAAGTAAAATTTGAAAAGCCTTACATGTTTCCTGATTTAGCTTTTTGAAAACATGCTCAATTCGGAAAATTAATAACAAAAGTCTGAAGGGGTAGGGGTGGGAATAAGTTTTAAAATTTTCCATGGCCAAACAATTTTATAGGAATGGTTGGAGTATGATCGGCAATTGGTAGTCAATAACTGATTTCAGGTTGAAATTTTCGGATTTCAAAATCCAATTAAACGACAAACTCACTGATCATAATAAAGTTAGCTAAAATTTAATAAACCAAAGAGTACAAACGTTTCAAATAATAGCACATTTATATCATTCATATGGATGTTGTTTTTATTTCCGTTGAGCTGACACCTCCATTGGTAGATACAAAAGGTCAGGTAGGCAATTTTCCTAATCCACAGATGAATAAAATGTAAAAAAATAAGGTATGAACCTCCATTCCCTAATCAATCCTTCACCCTTTTTTGCAGTTCCTCAGATCCTGATCTGATTTTGACACCACGCAGTTTTTTGTTGCCAAAATTCCGGGTATAATTCAGCCGGACGGCTTGAAAATGCCAGTCGACCAAAAATGAGCCGTTTACCTTGAACTCCGGTATTGACGAATTTAATCGCCAGATGTCAGTGTAAAAAATGTCATCAAAGGTTAATCTGAATGTCCCCTTATCCTGGTTGAGTTTTTTTTGAATACCGATATTCAGGCGGCCTAGGGGATTGAAATGCCATATCCCCCAGTTCATTTTTGATTGATACATACCTGTTATTTCTGCGGAAAAGTGATGGGGGAGCTTGAAGTTGCTGGTCACATTTGCAGTAAAATTGAAAAAATTCATACTTATGTCCTCTTCCAGATGTCCGGTTCTTAACATGGTATAAAAGTTTCCTGAACTCATTTGGACATCCCACCAATCATTGATGATCCATGGCAGGCTGAGGTTGATGCTGTAAATTTTTTGGTAGTCCAGGTTTTGGGAACGCAGAATCTGCCTGTTTTTTATCGGGTCAAATTCAGGCTGAAAAGGAGCAATGGGGGTTTTTGTATGGCTGTATTCCAAAGATATGTTGGATCTTCTAAAATTGATATCGGTTTTGATGCCGTCTATAATTGCCGGCAGCAGGGCAGGATTTCCTGAAAAGAAAGTATTGGGATCTGCAAAAAACACAAAAGGTGCCAGCTCATTAAATGTCGGTCTCTGTATCCTTCTGGAATAGCCCAAATTGAGGTTCAGGTTGTCATTGATCGCCTTTTTATAAACAATATTGGGGAAAAAAGTCCCGAAATTCCGGTACACCACCCTATTTTCCGTTTCGGTATCGATTACTGTAGAGGTATTTTCAAATCTTAGCCCTCCGTTGACCTGACTGCTTTCATTGATCATCCATTCCGCAGAAACATATCCGGCCAGTATATCCTCCTCCAAAAAAGCCAGAACCGATAATTCATCATTTCTGGAAGTTAAACCTTCCCTGGTTAAGAGAACTTCCACCTCATTTTCAAACTCTGAAAATGTTCCCTTAAACCCAGCTTCAAACTTGAATGCAGCAGAGGGCTGGAAGGTATAATCCAATCCCGCAACTTTCATATCTATAGGAGTTACTTTGGTCATATCGATCAATTCAACAGTGGAGAGGTTGCGCTCAGGAAAATTGAAATCAAGCTGATAAGAAGATGGTTGGTTGTTTTTGGAGCGGTTATAATCCAGATCCAGCCTGAGGCTGCTTTTAGAATTGAGGCTATGGATAAAATGGATGTTGGAAGTAAAATGATTCCAGACGTTCAGTTCCTCGATATTGATTGTACCATAACTTGAAGAATCTGAGGTTATTTTATTATTGAACTCCGAGGAAGCATCCATTTGATAATGTCTCTGAAAAGCCGATACCAATGCGCCAACCTTGGTTTTGCTGCTGAGATCATATTCAAAACCCGTACGGAAGCTATGTGTGGTAAGTTTGTTTGGTCTATCCATGACGGATTCAAAGCTGGAAACAAAACCGGGATTGTGGATTTGAAAACTGTTCTCAAATACCTGAATGTTGTGGTCATAGAGCATAGCATAATCAGCAAAAAATGAAAGTTTGTTTTTCCTGTGGTTGAGATTGAAATTGGCTCCCAAAGTTTCTCTGGCATTCATTCCTGCTGTAAGTCCAAAATTACCGCTTGTACCCTCATCTTCACTTTGGGCCATGACCAAATGGATGATCCCGCCCATTCCTTCCGCATCATATTTGGCTGGCGGGTTGGTGATCAGTTCAATCTTTTTTATGTTGGCTGCGCTCATCCCATCCATCATCTGGAATACTGCGTCCATGGGCAGTCTTTGGATCCTGTTGTTGATCATGATGGTTACGCCGCTTTTTCCGTTGAGCAGAATAGAGTTGCTCTGCCTGTTGACCATCACTCCGGGGGATTTCTGAAGCACTTCCAGGACTGAATTTCCTGCTGAAGTGATACTGGACTGCACGTTAATAACAAGGCGGTCGATCTTTTTCTCATAAAGGGGAAGCTGGGCAGTTACCTGGATTTCATCCAGCTCATCTTCTGATTCCAACAATGTGATGGGGTTTATATTGATGGTGGCATTGCCGTTTACTTCCAACTGATCGGTATATTTTGCATACCCCAATAAAGAGACAGAAAGTATATAATTGTTTTGAGCAATTTGATCAAAATGAAAATTCCCGTTCTCTTCAGAAACAGATCCTTTTACAATCAAAGAATCCATTGAGTTCAACAATACCACACTGGCATAAGCAATGGGATTTCCCATATTATCCATAATTTTCCCATTGATCCGGGATTGGGCAGCACTTTCAAAATGGAGCACCAGGCCAGCAGTTAAAAGTAAAAGACAGGCGAATTTTTTTTTGAAAAACCCGGGGACAAAAGCCCACAATGATTCTCTATATGACTTTTGCAGCTTTTGTTCTAAAAGTGCCAGGATGGAACAGCCTGTAGTA
>JBBDSB010000518.1:0-23185 GCA_040905205.1 Cyclobacteriaceae bacterium | reverse complement strand
TTAAATATATAAATTTGTTTTTAAAAGTAAAATCAGCCAAGGAGCAACCTTAAATAAAATTTATTATGGGAATAAAATTAATAAAATTAGGCTTAACTTTAATAGTTACTTTCATAAAATTTTATATATTTGAGAATCTTATTTTTGAAAAAGATAGACCTATAGGAAAATTGGTTATTCAAGCACTAATAGTGTGAATGTCTATTTTTTATTTTACGTTACTTTTAGAAAAAAGAAATCCAAAAACATAAACCATTTTGGTAAAATCAATATTTTAAATAATCTAAGACTATTTCAATAATTATAGATAACAATAACTTCTTATATATTATTATTTAATGTAAATACATTACTCTAACAATTATTTAAATTAAATAAAATTTATATAAATTTTTAGACGAATAAAATTATTAGATATATTCACAAAATAACAATATGAAAAAGTATGATAATAAATATAAAATAGGTTTTTATATATTATTATTATTTTCAATTTTAGTTTTTTTGGTTCAACTATATAGGGCTTTAAGAAATATTAATTGTTAAATTTATTTTAGAATAAAATGTATTAATGATGAATATTAATAATTAAAATTATTATATTAAAAATAATATAATTTTTATTAATGGTATATTTTAGGATATGTTTAGTATATTAATATGAAAATAAAAATTAAAATTTGGTTTATTAATATTTTAATAATTACGTTGATTATAATATTAAATAAATATATTTTATATTTTTTACAAAATAATATGGTGATTTTTTCTGTAGCTATTGTATGTGCGTTTTTATATTCAATTTTCGATTATATAGAAAATATTTCAAAAAAGATTTTATTCTTTTTTCCAATCGTAAGTCTCATTTTGGGTTACTATTTGTTTTGGATGGATTCAGAATTTATTGAATTATCTCATTTGATTTTGGATTTAGTTTTAGGTGTTATATTTTATTTTTTGGAGTTTAAAATAGTTAAATTTTTTTTTATAAGAATTTATATAAAAAAAATTGTATTAACTAGGGTGAAGATAAAATATATCCTATGAATTGTGAAATTTTATAATAAGTTAAAAATTGGATGTTTTAAATTTTCTAAATTTTTAAATATTTATTTTTAAATCAAAATTTCATGTATGGTAAATATGCTGGAATGAAATAAGTCCTAATAATAAGTGAACCAAAATTTTTTGGCTCGCTTATTTCCATAATTAAGAATGATTAAAATTCTCTATATTTGTATTATTTTACTATTTCCTTTATTAACAATTAGAGGTTTATTTATTTTTTATAAAAGTAAGATAAATTTAAAGATAATAACTGGTGCCTTTTTTTTAAAAGCTTTACCGAAAATTTTTATATTTTTAATTTTAGTAACAATACTATTCCTGTTAATTACTATTATTAATTATAATAAATATTATATCGTATTAAAATTTACAAGAGATTTTAAATCAGCATTTTTTCAAATACCGGAGTATTTATCGGTAGCGATAATGGAGGAATTTTTATTTAGGATTTTACTTTTCGCCAGCCTTATCCATTATGTATACAGCAAAAAAATGTTAATTATTATAAGCTCCTTATTTTTTGCTTTATTCCATTTCCCAAGTAATGGACTCCATTTTATAAGTTATTTTCTAGGTGGAATCACATACGGGTATGCATTCGTGAAATTCCAATCCATATTACTTCCGATAGGGATACACTTCTTCTGGAATTATATACAAGGTGCCATATTTGGGTATCCTGTTTCCGGTAATGAATCAGATGGATTAATCAACTTGACCATCATTTCAAATGAAATTTATAATGGAGGCAATCATGGGCTAGAAGGCAGTTTAGCTGGGATAATTATGCGAATAATCATTATAATCACGATTTTTATTTTACCTTCGGGAGCCAAAAATGAAAAATTTTTGGACTTTAAAAACCCATTTTTCAATCAACAGGTTGAAAATAATAAGAATTGAAATGATGATAATATTTAGTTATTATTTCCGACCAATTTATGGGCAGATAGGCCATCTTCCAAAACCACCAACCCTTTACTGAAATTAATTTTTTAATAAATTTTACCTTCGAATATTTGTATTTAAAACTTAAAATTCCGGAAAAATGTCAGTACTGATTTTTTTTGGAACGTAGCGTAGTCTATTATTTCCAAAAAAAACCGTGGTTTAAGGTTCAAAAGTCTGGCTCCGAACCGAAATGGTTCAATCCGGACATTCAATCCTGTCAGTTTTTAGTCCAGGCCTTCATTTTTAAAGACCCCAGGTACGGTCCGGAGCACCCTTTGTGGACTTTGGAAGTACCTGTTTCGGCTGTTTTTAAGCCAGTTATATGGCAATAGAAATTTACATCAAGCACCTACCCGTATGGCCTGAACCGCTTATTCCCTAGGAAAAGAAAGTACCGGCTAAAGGTGGTATTTAAAAAAATGTCAACATGCCGCTTGCCTTCTAATCCGAAATGATTAATTTGAAAGCGGGGAGGATTTGTATAGGGACACATAAACAATAGGACACCTTGCCTACCGGCAGGCAGGAAATTGATGCAAAAACGATTTGATTATGGATATCCAATTAAAACAGAGCAGGATTATGATACTGCTATTAGCAGGATTGAAGCGTTATGGGGTGCAAAAAAAGACACACCTGAAGGTGACGAATTAGATTTATTGGTGACCAAAGTTGAGTCCTACGAGATGAGAAATTATCCTATCGCCCCACCTGACCCGATTGATGCTATTAAGTTTCGCATGGAACAAATGGGGATGACAAAAGCTGATATGGTAAAATATCTTGGTAGCCAGAGTAGGGTAAGTGAGATTCTCAATAGAAAGAGAAGGCTGACTTTGGGAATGATTAAATCTCTTTACAAGGGGTTAAAAATACCAGCAGAAATTTTATTAGCATGATAAAACACACAAACTGTCTTCAACTGCCTCCACCGAATGCGCAATTTCAAGGGGCATTACTACTTTGTCATATTGACTATGCGCTAAATCGCTATATTATATACATCACCGGACTTTAGAATTACCCGTATCGGCTGCCAGTAAGCCTGTTATATGCCGAAAATTTTGTAAATAAAGGAACTATCCATATTTCCGGAACCGCTTATTGCCCAGAAAAGAAAGTGCCGGGCAAGGCTGGTATTCATAAAAAGGTTAAAATTTGGCTTGCTTTCTTACCCAAAATGATTAACTTAATTGAGTAAAAAAGCCGAGAGCGTTTGGTGCAGTTGATGCTTTCTAATAAATACTACCAAGGTATACAGACCCAGCAAACTACTTATTGACCAGTTTTCTTTGGTGAACAGGTAAACTAATTGTGGGCAATGGCAAATCCAAAATAAACTGTGCTATGAAGAAGAAACCTGTAAAGATCAGGATGCCAATCTTGAATGAACGCTTGGTTTTTCTGCAATACCTGACACTATCATTCCTTGTCTTGTCCATCTTTTCTTGCCAAACTGAACAAAAAGAAGACAATAGCGGCTCTTATGCCTTAATGGGACGCGGGTACGGGATTAATAGTTCGACCCTGTTTGTAAAAAACCTCGATAGCACCCGAAAACATTTTACCGAGGTATTGGGATTCAATATTCCTAATTTCGAAAAGGTAAGGGAGGGAATCGTTGAAGGAACAGTAACTACCGCAATCCCCTTTCCTGACATGTCTTCTATTGAATTACTTTCGTTGGGAGATGCTGTAATTGTTGGGGGCAAAGATTCAGTATTTCGTGACTTTTTAGAAAGGTTTGAAGGCGTTGGAATGTATTCCTTATCAAGCTCATCGGTGGACAGCACTTATTCCTGGTTAAGGTCTCGTGGCTTTGCGATAGATTCGGTCAGAACTTATAATATAGTGAAACCGGCCCCGCAATCCTCTCAATGGGCTGATGATCAGATGCAGATTTTCAAAGTAGATTTTGAATCAAAAAGTTTACCGAACCATCTTCCGGAATTCGTGGAGATTTCCGTTTTCCCATATCAGCGAATGCATGAATGGAAGAGTTTTTATAACATGGGCCGTGGATATTTGCAACATCCAAATGGTGCCGTAGGAATAGCGGAGATAAAAATTAGGGTAGAAGACCTTGAAGCTGTTCGAAAAGAATTCCAAAACATGGGATTTTTAGAATCCAATGAATCCATCAATGATCATATAGCGAGTTTCAAGGTAAAGAGAAATCAAGTCATTCATTTAGTGCCTTCCCAATTTTCTGATGATACGCTTTCCAGGTACCCAGATTACAGAGGCCCGGGGGTGTTTGCATTGGTTTTTGAAGTAAAAGACTTAAAAGGTACTTACGATTTTCTGAAAGAAAAATTACCATCAGATGCGATCAATCGGGATTCTATTTCGAATCGAATAACTTTAAAAAAGGAATATGCCTATGGGGTTCAACTAGAGTTTGTACAAGAACTTGAAGACCAAGGGCTGTTAGCGGAACAATTAAAGCTTAATTTTGGGTCGAAACTTGATACTGCTGCCATGTTTCACGCAGAAGGTATGTACCTGAAATATTGTGCACTTTGTCATGGAGACAACAGGGAAGGCTATGCGGCTGATAATGCGCCCTCTCTCCGTTCCCACTCTTTAATGGCTACTGCCCAATCATCCAATTTTCTCAGGTATGCCATCCAATATGGACGGGCCAATACTGCTATGGCTGGCTATTACCAGGAACAAGGTGGACCCCTGGAATTTATTGAAGTCGAATTGTTATTAAAATGGTTAAATGAATCCAGTGGGGTAGAGGAACCAGTTAAATTATCCCGTGAACCGGTTACAGGCGATGTTCAGTTGGGAGAAAAAATATATTCAAATAAATGTGCCACTTGTCATGGAGCAAAGGGAGAAGGGATTAGTGCTCCTGCTTTGGGAAATCCGATGTTGTTGGCCACAGCAACGGATGATTTTTTACGGTATGCCATTGCCGAAGGACGGGACGGTACACCCATGGTCGCATTCAAGGATAGTCTGAGTGGTGATGAAATAAATGCAGTAACCGCATTTCTCAGAAGTCGGGCAGCAGGTTGGGATATACCAAAACCTGCACTTGTAAGTATACCAGAACCGGAAGAATATATACTAAACCCCGAGGGAATGGGACCCAATTTTGACCTGCGTGAAGGGCTTTACGTATCTGCAGAGCAATTGAATAATGCACTGCAAGCTGGTAAGCGTTTCGTATTACTCGATGCCAGGTCAGAAGTAGCCTGGAGGCAGACTCATATTCCAGGAGCAATTCCAGTTCCTTACTATAAAGAACCGGAAACCTTTGTGGAGGACATACCTAATGACAGTACCTGGATTGTTGCTTATTGCGCCTGTCCTCATGCTGCTTCTGGTCAGGTAATCAGCAAGTTGAAGAAATACGGGTTCAAAAATACAGCTATCCTTGACGAAGGGATCTTGGTTTGGTCACAATTAGGTTATCCTGTTCAATCTGGAAATTAGAAGTTGGGAAAAGCTGGGAGGAAACGGCTCCGAAAGTGCCCACTGCATCCAAGCCTTGACCTTTGTGCATAACTTTAGCGAAAATGAGAAAACACCAAATAATTACAATATTACTTCTTCCAATTTTATTTTCCTACTGTAAGCAAAAATCAGAAGAGAAATTAATATCCGATAAAGTAGAAAACCTTGAACCTAAAGTAAATCTCAATGAAATTGAAACTGATTTCATTCAATGGTGGACCTACCATTCAAATAACATCTCATTATCATCGAATTTTATAGGTGTAAATGAAAAATCCGACACAATCGATAAAGAACAATTTTTGGAGCAATTAACCTCTGGTGATTTTATTCCTTTAAAGTTAAAATCTAAAGATAAAATAGAAACCTATAAACTGTACAAATTAGACGCTTTAGCTGATAAAAGTATTGGAAGTACAATAAAAAATGAGTCGTCAACTTATCTTAAACACTTCAATATGGAAGGTAAAACCTTTCCCAAATTTGATTTTACAGATTTGAATGGCAACCACTTCAACAATGAAAACACCAAAGGTAAAACCACCATTTTTAAAACCTGGTTTATTGGTTGCACGGCTTGTGTTGCGGAGTTTCCTGAACTCAATAAGCTCGTTGAAAATCATAAAAATGCAAACGATATAGTTTTTGTTAGTCTGGCATTGGATGCTAAACCGGAATTAGAAAAGTTCTTATTAAAGAAACCTTTTAAATATCAGGTGGTTCCAGTGAAAAAAGATTTTTTAGAAAAAAAATTAAACTTACAAATTTATCCGACGCATATAATAGTAGATAAAAATGGAACAATAATAAAAGTGGTAAATAAGGCATCGGAAATGATTGCATTTCTTGAAAACGAAAATAGACTGACTGAAAAAACGCCCCTTCCAACAATGTAAAGAAACCAGGCACAATTGAGTAGCCCGACCTGAGCCAAATACCTCATGTTGAGTATCTTACGATTTATCATCGGGACCACCCGGGGTACCGGTCTCGTAGCTCCCCTGCATCTTGGCCTCCCGATACGCAGTGCTTTCGGGCCATCCTTTCGCTAAAATTTTCCACTGGAAGATTTTTTACGCTCAGTCCCAGTTCACTGGATTGTAAGCCCCCCTGAATGACCTGTCCGGGCAGGTTTGAGGTTATAACATAACGAAAGCATCTATTTTGGCTAAAGCCCATGAATTTGGAATGCTATTAGTAGGAATGGGCTATTCCTATCGAAGAGGGGTCGGTTAAAATGAAGTATATGGAAGGCGAGCTATTTTCGGACAATGGCTCTGATTTGCAGTTTGTTCATGAACTATTTGGGCACAAAAGCAGCAAAAGATGATCAGCAGGGGGCATTCCATAAGATAACCGCTGCTTTTGATGTACATTAAATAAAATTTTAGTATTATTAATCCCCGATAGGAAGATAAGTTTTTAAGGGATGTCCAGCCGGATATGGTTGGATATCCTTGACTTTTGTTTGGTATATATACAAGTTGTTGTACTCCATTAGAGAATGAACAGTAAAAAAATGAAAGCATCAATACGTAGAAATTATTGTTCGCCAAACCAAATAAGAATTGAGCAGATTGAAAAACCAATTCCAAAAGACGATGAAGTTTTAATTAGAGTTTATAATGCTACTGTCAATAGGACAGATTGTGCGAACCTTACAGCCAAACCATTTTTCATGCGATTTGTCTTAGGCTTATTAAAACCAAGGAAAACTATATTGGGGACGGATTTTGGTGGAGAAGTAATAAAAACCGGAAAGAATGTTAAATCATTTAATATAGGTGACAGGGTATTTGGTTTTAATGACAAAGGTGCCGAGTCTCAAGCTGAATACTTAGCGACAACAATAGAAAATGTTTTCCCTATACCAGAAAACATTGATTTCAAAAAAGCAGTGGCAAGCTTGGAAGGAGCACATTACGCTTACTCTTTTATACATAAAGTAAAGATTAAATCAGGCCAGCGTATTCTTATAAATGGTGCAACGGGCGGAATTGGTTCTGCTCTCCTGCAATTTGTAAGACAATATGATGTCAAAATAACAGCTACCTGTAACACGAAAAATATTGAGCTTGTTAAATCTTTAGGTGCTGATAAAATTTTTGATTACACAAAAGAAGATTTTACCGATTACAATGATAAATATGATTTCATTTTTGATGCGGTTGGTAAAAGTACCTTTGGGAAGTGTAAGCCATTATTAAAAGAAAAAGGAATTTATATATCTTCGGAGTTAGGCCCATATGCTCAAAATATTTTTCTTCCCATATGGACTTCAATTTCAAATAAAAAATTAATCTTTCCTATTCCTTTCAATAAGAAGAAAACAATATCGTATATCAGTAATCACTTAGAGACAGGAACATTTCAGCCAGTGATTGATCGAGAATACCAATTAGAAGATATATCCAAGGCTTACGAGTATGTAATCAAAGGTGAAAAAACAGGAAACGTTTTAATTAATATTTAAAAGAACGAGAGCACAACTTTGTATAAGCGTAATGCGGGTTGAACGTGTAAAATTCAGGATTTTTGCTACTAAGAAACTTTGCGGTAGGCGGACAGTATATAGCTTCGAAACCCCGCACTATGCTTATACCTGACCATCCAAGGAGGCAAAAACAGGAAAAAGCAGCAGGACTAAAATTGCGGAAGAGAAGTGCTTTCCATCAATTAAAAACCCCGGAAAATAATTTTAATGAGAACAACACGATTTAGAAGTGAGTCGAAAAGCCATTTATTCTGTGATTTGTCATAAAATCACAGAATAAATATATTTTTTACGATTTTTTTAGGGTAAAAATACGCCTTTATGAAATAATCCTTATATTGCTAATATGGTTTAGCAAAAGGTGCTGTTTGGAATATCAAACCGGTTTTTAATAAAAGCGAAAGAAACCTTTACGCTTTTTTTATAAATAAGGGTATCTCTTTTTATTTTCCCTGTTTGATGTAGCACAGGCGTGCTACGGAGGAATTTTTAAAAGAATACCAGAAGGGCAGCATCGAGAAGCCTCATAAATTTGTCCCGTGGCTGACGCCTGATTAGCCAGCATGGGTATTCAACATGGATTGGGTGATTGGTATAATAAGTAGCCTTAAAAAAATATAATTGTAACAGCCAGTCAATAAAAGGGTGACTTCCTATTTATGAAAGAAACTCAGACAAGAGTTTCATTGTGAAAATTATTTTTATACACTTAAACCTAAACAAATGAGTAAATTATTAGAAAATTACGAAGACTTTAATACTCCAATAGGGGAATTATTGGAGGGTCACGATGTAAGTATCTTAACCGATGCAGCTAAAAAATTAGTAGAAGGAGATTTGGTGGCGTTGGCATGGAAAAATCATACGCCTCGTACTGAAAAATTAGGAGTCAGAGATTTACAATCGATCGAAGAAGCGTTCTCTAAACACAGCCTTTTTGGTAGTGCAAATTCTCCCGTAGTGG
Organism: Cyclobacteriaceae bacterium; assembly: GCA_040905205.1. GTDB lineage: Bacteria > Bacteroidota > Bacteroidia > Cytophagales > Cyclobacteriaceae > Cyclobacterium. Next base: position 14,237 of record JBBDSB010000518.1, on the reverse strand, counting down.
GTGCAGCATGTTGCTGCTGTACCTGTACTCCAGCCTGTTGTTGTACTGCCGCGGCTGTCATAAAAGCAGCTTAATCTCGTCCTCTGTTTTGAAAGTGGGGAAAGCTCCTCACTTTCATTCTTTAGATTAATAAATCCATCTTCGTATTATGGAAAATAAATTAAAAGCACTTCCATTTCAGGTTATTGAATTGGAAGATAGAGTTGTACTGAAGCGTGGACTTTCTTCCATGTCAATTCCCGATAAGAGTGTCCTGCTTATCATAAAAGTTATCCAAAAAGCACTAATACAAAGCCCTAAAACAGTCGATGAACTTGCGGGTTTATTCACAGGAAGTATCTATAATTTGATCACGAATTTCGTTCGCCATTTGATAGATAAAAAATTTATTGTTGACGTCAACGATACCAAAGCCTATCCCCACGATAAGGAAACTCCTCAGGACGTATTTTACTGGCATTTCAACGCACATCAATCCCAGGTTTCCGACTTGTTAAATGAAAAACCTTGGGCATTTATAGGAATTAACGAACTAAATAAAAAGCTAATTCGCTCTCTTTTCTTAGACGGTAAACACAGCGTCCTGGTGGTTGATGATCCTTCTCTACGAAATATTCGTTTTTTCGACGACAACCACGGCCTCCTAGATGATTTTTGGAAAGATGAGCGTATTCAAATAATAGCGGAAACAGATTTTTTGGAAAATACGCGAGAGGCGGGTTTTATGATCGCATCCTCTGAATTTGGTAGTTTTTATTTGTTGGGATCCTGGAATGCCTTTGCTATAAAAAATAACATTGCCTTCTATCCACTTTTATTACAGAACATGGTTGGCTACGCCGGCCCCTTGGTTATTCGGGATGAGGGGCCTTGTTTGGAATGTTTAAAACTTCGGCAAAACTCTGCAAGTTCTGATTTTAAAGAGAAACGCCTTACCGAAAAATTTGCCTTTGAAGGACAGCAAGTCGCGGCGTATCACCATGCAATGTTAAATGTATTGGCAGAAGTAGGAGCGTTTGATTTAATTAAATTTAAATCAAATATTCAGTGGAATGTGGGTACTATGTGTGAAGTGGATCTTTTGGCTGGTTCAATGATAAGAAGAAACCTCGTAAAAGCACCACGTTGTGCAGTATGTGGTCCTTTCGATGAGATGCCGTTGATCAATATTCACAAGCAATTGACTTCGGAAGAGTCCTGGACAGAAATCGAGCAAACAGTGGGGCACGATGAATAACTTACTAACACCAATACGACGACTTACAGATACTTTGCCTTTTCTGCTTGATCCGAAAGTAGGAATTATTACCGGCGTCAGGGAGCATCCTGTAGAGGTCGATTCTCCACGATTCTTTCGTTTTAATGGTTCCGCGGCAAATACAGAAGCCTTTGGAGAGTACCGAAACTTCGCCATTGGAGGAGGTGCCGCCACCACCCGGGAATTAGCGTTGGCCAAAACGGTAGGGGAATGTGTGGAGCGCTATTGTGCAGCAATTTATGATAAGAAACAATTTCCATTGTGTTCCTATAATAATGCGCCGTTTACTTGTGTTCATCCAAAGAAATTTGCTTTGTACAGTCAAGAGCAATACAACCACCCTGAATTTGATTTTGACGCATTTACTGAAGACGCACCTGTTCGGTGGATAGAGGCCATAAATTTGGAAACTAAGGAGAAAACAGCTGTCCCAGCTTCAATGGTTTTTGTCCCTTACTTTTTTTATGAAAATGGCGATGAAACGCCGATTGTCCAACCCATTTCCTCCGGATTGTCTTGTCATTGTTCCTTCGAGGAGGCAGTGGTGGGGGGGATTTGTGAAGCTATCGAAAGAGATAATTTTATGATTACCTGGCAAGCAAAGCTATCCAGAAGGAAAATCAGGAAAAACACATTAAGCGAAAAAAATATGGACTTGATTCAGCGTTTTGAGGAAGTTGGGTATGAGATTCACCTGATGGACATTTCCAATGAAACGAAGATCACCGGAATTTTAGCGGTTGCGACCGGTACAAAGACAAACTTTGTACCCCTCGTAGTGGCGGCATCGGTGGCCTTATGCCCGGAAGAAGCGGTTAGAAAAGCAATAGAGGAGTTAGCACATACGGAAAGGTATGCCTATCAAATTAAAAATGAACTGCCTCGTCTGGAATCGCATCCTGAATTTGACAATGTGCTGGGGCAAGTCCATCACGTTAATTTTTGGGTGAATCCTGCGGTCAGTAAACAGGCTGAATTTTTATACAGCTCAGACCAATGGATGGATTTTATTGAACTAGTGGATTATTCTCAAGAGACTCCGCTGGAAGATATGAAAGCCCTGGTTACGATAATCAAAAAATCAGGATACGATGTGCTGGTTACAGATATAACGACAACTGATATCAGGAGTCTGGGAATGACCGTCATTCGGGCGATTATACCCGGCTATCATCCGCTATTTATGGGGTATCACAAGCGGCCTTTGGGAGGTGAACGTCTTTGGACGATTCCTCAGAAATTAGGTTTTGAAGGGTTGGTTGCAGGAAAGGCTGATTATCCATTTCCCCATCCATTCCCTTAACAGAATTATTTTCACTGATAAAAAAATTAATGTATGTTAGATTCATTGTGGAAAGAAGCAGCACTTACCAGCGAATCAGTTACACCTTCCTGGGAGATTTTTCATGAAAATTCAAAAACGGGTCATTATGACGGTTCTTTGACAAATGATCAGGTAGTGGATGAAATGAGTAATTTATACGATGTGTTTCCGTATCACCAATTCCCGTCCATTCCTTTACCAGCGAGCTTTGCGCATATCGAACGCTCCTTTATGGAAACCGTTACAAATCGGGTTACTCCTAAAGAAATAGTACCTAAAACCCTTACCCTGGAGCAGCTACACACCATTTTATATTGTGGCTATGGAGTTACAAGAGACAACAAAGACAACGAATACATTAGACGTCCTTTCCGTACCGTGCCCTCGGGAGGAGCCTTGTATCCACTGGAGTTGTATTTCTATACCAACGAAAGAGTTGAATCTTTAAAAGCGGGACTTTACCATTATTCTCCTGTCGAAAATTCCATTCAATTCATTCGGGAAGGAAATTTTGACGAGGAAATTGCGAATACCCTGGTAGGTTTTCAAACCCATCTTGCCTATGACACCTCCCTGATCCTTTTCATCACGGCGGCATTTAACCGATCCACCTTTAAGTACAAGGAAAAAGGCTATCGATTTGCCCTTTTTGAAGCAGGGCATGTGGCGCAGAATATAAATTTGGCCGCCACCGCCCTGGAATTAGGGATCATAAATATCGGCGGGTACCACGATCGGCTGGTCGATCGTTTTTTGAAAATTGATGGGTTGAATCACGCAACGGTTTATTTGAATGGAATTTGCAGCGGTGATAAATAAGGAAAGGCCCATCATTTCCCGATCCAATGAAACAACATGCTTAAAAGGATTTCATTTTGAATCCTGGGACATTTTGCAAAAACAACTTAATGAAGCATGTCTGAGCGAGGAATGTATTTTTTCGGATTTGTCATTGGGTGCCTGGAAAGGTCATTGGGTGGTGCATGAGTTATGTAGTCAATTAACTATCGACCGTTATGCCTATTTACAGCCTTTGATTGGGGTCGATAGCCAAGAGGAGGAATATGCAGCCATTATTAGTCGCTTGATAGACAACGAAAGTACAGGTGACCAAAACTTTATAATCGCTTATGAAAGCTGTAAAAGGATCATTTCTGAGCTTGTTAAACAACATATTAAATGCGTTGTAATCATTTCTCCTTTGCCAGGATATTCCTGGGAACCGGAAAATATTGAATTTATTCAATTGCTTTCTGAAGGTTTGAAAACTACTTCATGTAAGGTCGTATTGTTGAGCCTTGCAAAGGCTTCTTTTCCCTTGGACTGGCAGGTAACTTTTGATTTTCCACGAGCTAGTCAAACGATTCCCACAGGGTCGTTTCCGATCCCCGGACTAATAGAGGACCAATTGGTATCCAAGCTGCAGGAATTGATTCCGCCTTCAAGTCTTTTTTTATCCAGGAGCCATGTTGTGATTGCTCCCTCGGAAAGAACAAAAGAAAACAGCAATCACAGCTTTTTTATCAGTAGGTTAAAGGCAGTTGAAGACGCTTCTCATTTGCGGGTTTATTTTGAAATTCAGCAACTTACAAAGGATGGAGAAATTGGTTTTTTACAATGGGAAGCCGCAAGTCGTTTTTCGGAGGGTGGTTATGCCATTGCCCTTAGGATTTTGGAGGCTATTCGAAATAAAATCCCCGATAAATTGAAATTAGCGTCCGTGGTCTCCCAAATTCAGAATATTCGGATTGCACTCATGTACTTTTCAGAGGCAGCAAACGAAGAAGCTCCTCAGGAAGATTTACCAAATGAATACAAAGCTTCTTTGTATCAAAGTAAGGCCTGGGGACTGGTGATGACCAACAGGGCACATGAAGCTGAACCATTTTTTGAACTAGCTAGAAAGCACCTCTCTGAAACGAAATATCCAAGGGTCTATCTCTACTTATTGAATATCTCCGCTTTGAATAAATTAAAAATTGGTGATTTGGATGCGGCATTCGGGTTTGAAAGGGAGATAGAGAATAAACTTTCTCAACAAAAAAATTTCGATTGGCATATATTGTATATAAACTCAATCAACCAAGCGCGTCTTTACAAGAAAATCAAGGATTTTGAATTGGCTCAAACTTATTATTTGAAAGCTTTCGAAGTTAATAATGGTCTAAAGGTAGAAAGTGATTTATTATATTTTAATTTTTGTTTTGCTCAATTAGAAGAATTAAAGGGAAATAATAACAGGGCCTTTATTTTTTGGCTACGATCAAGTATTCATTGGCTGAGTAACGAACAGCCTGAAGCATTGGCTCCTCGGGTTGCTCAGGCTATTTTGGGCAGCGGATTGTCATCCAAAGGTGTATCTGTAGAATCTATTTCAAATCAATTAAAAAAGGCATTACTTTCAATTTGTCGGAAAATGAATCTAGTTTTCGAGGCTTTTGAATCGAGTGGAACGATTACGTTTAGCAGAATAGAAAGAGCAGACGAAAATCCTGAGATGGCTTTAGGTACGGCAGGTTTGGGCATTATGGCCTCATCAAAGGTAGTTAGAAGTGTTTACAACGGCCCGGAATATAATTCATTAAAAGGAATAACCCATCGCATTTTGTGTTTGTTATTGCCTGAATTGAAAAATTATAAAACAGTTTATACCGATTCACAATTTGGAAATGAATTGCCGGTGTCATCCCAGGAATTGATATCGTCATGCATCAGATATCAAGTTTCAAAAATTATTTTTGGTGAAAAAAAATATCTCTTTACGAATAAGGAGCAGTTTGATTTTTTGTTGTCTTCCAAAGTCAGGATATGCCAAGCGATTGCTTCCGTTAATCGAGGAGAAAATAAACTTATTGTTTATTTTAAACGCTACAGAAGACCAATGACATTATCAAAAACCGAAAAATTAATTTTGGAAAATATCCATCTGTATTCTAATGTAAGTAGTATTTATGAAACTTTTAAAAAGGATGAATCTATTTTGGAAGTTTTAAGACGAATGGAGGAAAAGCGTTTAATTACCATTTTTTTGTAATTATGGGTGCTGTTAAATTAGATTTTGAAATTGAACCTCAATGCGATTCCCGTTTATGTTGGGCAGCGGTTTCAGTATCAGTGGCCCGATTTTATAAAGGAAGCAGCGGACTTACTCAACTTAATTTTGCAAAGCGAATGTTAGGAAATAATTACAATCGATTTTTTGCACCTGATAAAGCCCTGGCTTACCTCGGGAATCTTTTCGAATGCCTGGATAGACCCTTATGCCGGGAGGAAATCTTTTCTGAATTAAAAAATTCCCGTCCAATTGCTGCATGTATGAAGCATTTTGTCGGTTGGCATCTGGTTGTGATCTATGGTATCGATGAAGATAATAATTTATTAATTGCAGATTCCATGCTTGGGAATAGCATTTGGAGCTTGCAAGCCTTTACCCATGAGTATCAGCAATATTACCATTGGACTCATACATATAAAACAATTAGAAGTGTTTAATACGGGTTCAAAAGTGAGGAGGTATGGGAATAGAAAAAGAAAACGGTACCGAAAATTTCTTACTTCGATATCCCGTTTAAGCGGGGCAGCTGTAGGTTTATGACTGTATACCGAAATAAATTAAAAAAACATATGCCCTTACCTTTATTCAATTTTGGCTAAAGCCGGGGTTTAGGGATTGTTTTTCATGGAATGGGCTAAAGCCGCATTCCTATTGAGAAGTTTTGGTAATTGATTTATCGGCCATAATTCGGAAACAGCATTCTTTTGATCAATTGCCTACTCCTTTAGCTGTAGGCGCTCTTTAAGGGTGGATTTGATGTCTTTTAAGGCCTAATGCCATAAATAATAATAATAATAAAACGGATATTGAATATCCTTTAATTTTATTTTAACCTGGAACCCCTTTTGAATTCAAGGGAATGTGGTCAATGCGGGAGAAAAAAGAGGTGCCGAAGCATTTTACAACTATTTAATGTTTTTTTAATATCATGGAATGTCTTACCCCGGAAAAAAGTGGTCGGCATTTTAGAAGCAGTTGGTCAAGATGAAAAGGAATCCAAACTATCCCTCAATATTCTTCATCATCATTATTTGCCGATTCTTTGCTTTCTGCCCAATTATAAAGGTGAAAACTTATTTCTTTTTGCCAATTTTTGACCTTATTATCCACACTGATGGAAATAACGCTACATTCTTCATCGCTCAATTCATTGATGTTATTGCAGCTTTGAGCATAATATAAGCCTGATTGATTTCTTGTTTCTGAACCAGGGTAAACCAAGGCAACTTTTTTGGCACCATAATATTTTAAATACATAAACATTTGCCTTAAATCTTCTGATGATGGATTAAAACCTTATAAAGGATGGAATGCATATCATGTTCCTTATCGTAAGTGGTGTGTTTTACATAAAACCGTTCTTGATGCACCAAATTCTGGTTGATATGTTTGGCAAACTGAATACTGCCTTTCAAAGCTGTTTGATTTCCTTCTTTTTTACGGTATTTTTTTACCAATCCCCTGTGGAGTAAGTAATCAACCTCTTTAATAAATAGGTCAAAATAAATGTCGAGAATAGAATTTGGCCGCAGTCGTAGATTACTATTACTGGGAGCATGTATATCAAAGACCCCAACGGCAACCAGCATTGAAATAAGTACATTTCTCCATCTCTGCATCATTTGACTTATCAGCTTTGGGTAAAACTTCAATTACCGTTTTGCCTACTTGAATGATACCGACAAACTCATTGAAGCGGACACCATGATGTATGAGAGAATAATATGGCACACCATTTTCACCATAAAATTGTTGTAATGCTTCGAGTTGGCCTTGTGTTATTCGTTGTTCTCCACGGTCAGTAAGAAGGCTTTTATGCTCGAAAACAGTAATATGTGATTTTCCATTGCTCAATTAACTGTTTTTTCTTTCAAGCGCATTCAATGCATGTAAAAAAGCTTCATCACTCATCTCCTTAACATTTTTGAGGTGGTAAACTTTTCGCTCAACCAAGGGACTACTATCATAATCCTCAAATAGGGCAAAGAATTCCTCCTCAACATAGTTATCTTTTATGTCAAAAAATCCGGATCCGATGACCAATCCTATTTTTCCATAATCTCCAAAGAAATATTCCTGAAGTAATGGAATAATCTTATTTTGAAAAGCTGCTTTTAAAGCGTTCATACTATCAATGGTTAGGAAATAGCTATGACCGATCATATGGTCTTTATCTATAAGCTTTTCTATTCGTTTATTGATGGTTTCCAGTAGGGAAGTGAGCTCAATTCCATTAATAATTCCATTTTCTGCTTTACCTTCTGTTTTAATTAGCTCGGGCTTTGGTGGCATATTGGTAAAACTAAACCTCCTTCTTAATGCGGTATCCAATGCTTCTATACTTCGGTCGGCAGTATTCATTGTTCCAATGATGTGGATATTTGGAGGAACCCCAAAATAATCTTTAGAATAGGGAAGTTGCACCTGAATGGCTTCTGCATTCCCAAGCCGTTTATCTTCTTCAATCAGAGTAATTAATTCTCCAAAAATCTGTGAAACGTTACCACGGTTAATTTCATCCACAATAAGAATAAATGGCTCACCGGTTTTCCCCTTAAAATCTTCTTTTTTTAAAGCCCGGACCACCCCGATTTTATCTTCCCATGAGTATTTTCTGATGTTTTTCTTTATTTCTACTGGAACGGGGTTATTATTCCTTATGGCATTCATTACCGACCAGTTGGCGGTCGAATTACTACCTCCAATAATGGACCTGAACTGTTGGTCAATATTATTTATTTCTGATAAATCTGGAAAAGCACCATGCAATTTTGAAAGGCGTTGTTTGGAAACCGGGCAGGTGTTGTCCTTTCCTGGATGTTTAATAATGATACTGCCTTGTTGTGAAATGCCATCAACTATCACCTTACCACCATTTTTTGCGGTCAGTTCAATCGTTTCTTCAGAAGCTAATTTTTCTTCTATTTCCTGAACAAAATTGTCAAAGGCCAATGAAAAGTCAAGTACATTTTCAGTAGCAATTGATTCTTCTTCTTTGGCCAATGAAAAAGCGGCTTCTATACATAGCTTTTTGAAAATTCCTTCTTCTACACGATACACTACTGGGTCTCCCTCTTTTTCAGGTTCAATGGGCTTTATGCCTTCCACAAAATCTTCATAGGTCATGCTTTGGTGGAAAGTGGTGAATACGATCCTTCCTTCATCCACCTTTTGCTCAAAGCGAGCTTTGATCTCAGCCCTACTTAATCTGGATAGGGAATCACCACATAGCTCTAAGGCTTTGTTAATGGTATTGTAGGTTTTCCCGGTGCCCGGGGGACCGAAAAGAATTTGATTGAGTTCATGAGCCATTTTTTGTTCCTTTTTATCATCTTGGAGAAGGTGATTGATTTGGTTTATAATATCCGGTTGGGTAATCTTATAAACAGTCGTGTTCAAACCTTGTTTGTTTGATAAGAGAGGTGAAAGTATTTTCCATTTTACGGGCCGATAATGAGAGAAGGCCTGTGAAGCATCGTAGCCATAATCCCCAATGACTTCACCTATTCCTAAAATTTCTGATCCTTTTTGGGCAAGTATGATATCACCTTCTTGAATGTCATGGTAAAAGTTAAATATTTCACCTGCTTTTCTACTTCTCATCTTATTATCGTCTGAAAAGAATCCTTCCTTTTGCAGGTGCTGGTCTACGTCCTTTTTGCTCTATACTTCCTTTTCACTTAAATCCCCAATTTCTGACCAACCCATTGAAATGTATTGATTGGCGTTCATGATGTCCCAAAAGTTTGTTTTTCCATCACTGGTGCCAACCCGCCAATAATTTTTCTCCAAACCCCTTTGCTGGTCCAATGTGGCATACAAAATATCCTGAGCAAAAATCTTGTGGTTCCGATCTTCATAACAATCGTCCGTCAATAGCTCCTTTTTGAGGTCTAATAATTCTAAATCTTTTAATATGTAGTTATCAATAAAATCGGCTAACAGTGAAAGGTAGTGGACCAGCTTTTTTCCTCGCTTTTCAGGTTTGACCCCGATTAACTTGCAATATTTCTTGTAAAAAGAATCTTTATAGAAGGCATACTTGGATGAATCATGAAAAGCCAAATAAGTAGCCATGGTGCGTTCATCCTGGTGATGGGAGTATTCGTTTTGAGGATCAATATCCCTGTAAATTTCCAAGGTTTTTTTATTGAAATAGGAAATCCGCTCGGCCAAATCAATTTCTTCATTGAACAGGTATTGAAATGCTTTCCTAAAGTCTTCCGGTCTTTCTTTTGCGATATGATAAATGACCGATATGCCCACCGGATAAATTAAATTTTCAAAATTGATGCTGGTGAGTTCCTTGCCGAAATCCTGGGCATACGTGTTGGGTCTTCCATCGAAAGTTTTTACCAGCCACCATTTGTAAAGTTCATCTTTCAGCCTTGATTTACGGACATGTTCTTTATATCGGCTAATTAAGTCTAAAACTGAATCGTTCTTGTCAGATTTATCTTTCATCAAATGGTCTTGGTTTCAATCTCGATTTCAATTTGTTTTTTGGCAAGGAGGGGCAAAATGTATTGGTATCACTCACCTTTAATGGTGAATATAGTTTAAAAAGTTGACCGTTGCAAAGGATGAAAAGGGGTGCCTGGCATTTCTGTTTAGATTATGGGTCAGTATATACACTTTTTTGCGTTTGTGGATGTGGCCGTACAATCCCATGGAACCTTTCAGTCTGCGTTACAACGCAATCCGCCGATGAGCGCTGTGGGGGGAGGTTGAAAAAATGGAACCTGGCCGAAAACAAAAAAATGCAGAAGTGAGAGGTATTGGCGGTGATAAGGAATGAATTACTGAACCAGGAAATGCATGGTCTGAGAGATCGGCTAGGCCTCTTGGAGGATTTTATTTAGGATATAAAGCAATTGTTAAACCCAAATTTTTCAGACTCGCATTCTCAACCGGTTGCACCACGTACCCAATTTTTCCAAGCCTCCTTGCTGGAGTTCCAGACGGAATTAGGTAATCAATCTGCGGCTGTTCAAAAGTTGGAAAGGGGTTATGAAAGGGTCAAAACACTCCTGAACAGCCAATCATTGGCTTTTGCGGATTTTGATGAGGAAGAAGTGCAGTACAAGCAGGCAAGGTCTCATCAATTCTCATAACTACCGACCCTTTTCTGAAATAAACTTTTTATTTAACCTCAACTTCCTATATTTGCATTTTAAAATTAAAAAAGCTGTTTTTATATTGAATGAATTCTGGTAAAAATGGCAAAACTGATTTTTTTTGAAACGTAGCGTAGCCTGTTTTTAGCAAAAAACAATGGTTTTAAGCTTCATAAGCCCGGCTCCGAACCGAAATGTTCTGATCCAGACATTCAAGCCTGTCAGTTTTTGGTCGATGCTTGTCTTTTTTCAGTCCATCCCTACTTTATGAATACCGTAAGTGGGGTTCAGAGGTCCCTTCCAGAACTTTGTTAGTACCTGTATCAGCTGACGGTGGGCCTTTTTTACGGCAAAAGCACCGTAAATTAAGGAACTGCCCGTATTTACGGAACCGGTAATTACCAAAGAAAAGAAAGTGCCGGGCAAGGGGGGCATTCAAAAAAATATTAAAATGCCGCTTGCCTCCTTATCCGAAATGATTAATTTGACAAGGCAAAGAAGAGGGTAGGGTTTAGTGAAGTTGATGATTTTTATAAACTACCACCAAGGTATACAGACCCAGCAAGCTACCTATGGATTTGTTTGGCTTTGGTTAAAAGATAAACAATTTAGGCTCCAGAAAAAGAACGTTTTAATAATGAAGTCGATATCCAAAATTTTAATAAATTTATACTATGAAGCATCTAACTTTAACTATTCCGGATCATCTTGATCTGGATGAAAGGGAGACAAAAAGATTCCTTGTGGCAAAAATGTATGAATCCGGAAAGCTTTCACTTGGACAGGCCGCAGAATTGGCTGGTTTATCAAAAGTTACATTTTCCGAGATTTTGGCTGATTATGGTGTTTCTTTAATCAATTATCCACCTTCGGATATTTCAAAAGATGCAGCACAATTCTGACATAATTATTTCAGATACCAGCTGTTTAATAATTTTGGATAAAATTGATGAGCTTGAATTATTAATGAAGGTGGGGAGGAAGGTATTTGTGACACCGATCATTTAAAAGAGTTTGGAAAAGGTTTGCCTGATTGGGTTTTGATATTGTCGCCGGAAAATTCCCATTATCAACAAATTCTGGAAATGGATCTGGATAAGGGAGAAGCAAGTGCAATTGCCTTATCCCTTGAAATGAAAAACCCGATCCTAATGCTTGATGATTTAAAAGGTAGAAAAGTGGCTGAAAAACTTAGTTTAAGATATTCCGGCACTTTTGGCTTAATCCTTAGAGCCAAACAAATTGGATTGATCAATAGGGTAAAACCTATTCTTGAAAAAATAAAATCTACCAACTTCAGATTTAATGAAAAGCTGTTTGAAAAAGTTTTGGAGCAAGCAGGGTAATGAAAATTTGAAAGCCGGAGCCTGACACCACCTTGGATCCATCGGGCAGTTCCGGTAAAGATTTTATTTTGTACTTTTAATAATATCCAGTCAGGGCCAGAAGAGTACGTCCCTGAATGACCACCGTCTCCAAGCTGAATCACGTGTGTGACTTGAATCAGCCCCTAGGGTCTGAATGCTTTGAAATGGATGGAGGACTATTGGGTAACCAGTAGATAGGCCCTCCGATGGCGGCCTACCGAGAGGGCAGCCATCAAACCGCCTTGCGCTGCATTTAGCGGAAACGCTGGTGTGGTGAACGGTTAAGGAAAAACGCGGACAGCGATCTCTGTAGGTATGTACTGATGGATCTGAACCCCGAAAGCATTCGGGGTGAACCAACGATGAAGCCTCGATAAAGCAAACTACGATGTGAAAAATAGTTAGTTACGGTTGTATCTATGACAAGTGTGGCGGACGTCCGGAAGATACTGGCCACATCGCATCCGGGGTTAAGTTGGCAGAGCTTGTCCCGTTCACGGGAAACGCAGTACATGCCATTTCAAGGAACAAGTGAACTCTATGCCGTCAGGCCAAATTGAGAGAGGAAACCTGCATCCGTGGTTGGGTGAGGCATAGGGGGCAGACTTGCTCATAGTAGTGATGAAGCTTCTGTAACGGAAGTGGAGCACGGCAAATGTCCGGGAGGGCATTTGAGCGAGGTATGCGGGAAGCTGGGCATACCATGTTTCGCATTCATTTACAACCCTTTTCATTCAAGGGAAGATTTATGGAAAAGAACCAAGACCACCGCTAAATGATTAAATTAGCGCATTACCTTTAAGTGGTTATTGGTATGAAGAGCCCCCGCAAAAAAGTGGGGCAGGCTGTGTGAAGGGAGGCTTTCACGCACAGCCTGTCCCGGATTTTCGGGAGTTCTGTGGGAAGGTAGGGGTGAAATTCCCCCGCCTGACCCGATTACAGGGCATTTTACCGAATCATTACCATATATTTCCAGCTCATATCGTATCAATCATATCGTGTGTCTATCGTATAAAAACGAATCATATCGTATCATTATGTAATTATCTATATATTTGCGATATGAAAACAGAAGTGCATACATTCAAGCTCAACCTTGATTGGGAATTGATACGGCATATCAGTCAAATTGATAGGTTTGACGCCTCATGGACAACGATAGAAAAAAAAGAAGGCCAAAGTCTTAAGCAATTAAAATCAATAGCAACTGTTCGAAGTGTGGGGGCATCCACGCGAATTGAAGGTTCGCTAATGTCTGATGAAGAAGTTGAAGTATTATTGAGGGACATAGGTATAACCAAAATTGTTGATAGGGATTCCCAAGAAGTTGTCGGATATTTTGAAACCCTTGATTTAATATCTGAGTCCTTTGGTGATATTGAAATTTCTGAAAACAGTATAAAAAACTTGCACAACATATTATTAAAGCACTGTAAAAAAGATGAATGGCATAAAGGTGATTACAAACAACACAGCAACGCTGTAGAGGCTAAACTTCCTGATGGTACCACGCAGATAATATTTGAAACAACGCCACCGGGATTTCATACTCAGGATGCTATGCGACAATTGATCGATTGGTATAAAAAGGACAAGGAAACCCATCCACTTGTAAAAAGTGCTTTATTCACTTATGACTTTGTTAGTATCCATCCCTTCCAGGATGGTAATAGTAGATTGAGTAGACTTCTTTCAACGCTTTTGCTAATGAAGTATGGATACAAATGGATTCAATATGTGAGCTTAGAACACGAAATTGAAAACAGAAAAACAGAATATTACAGTGTTTTAAGGAGCTGTCAGGCACAACGTCCAAATGAAGACGTGACAAAATGGATCCGGTTTTTCTTTGATGCCTTAGCTAACGTACAAGACCAATTGATGAAGAAGCTTGATAAACAAGGTATTGAAGTCAGATTAGCGCCTCGAGAGAAATCTATTATCATATTTATAGAAAATCATCCGGGTTGCAAATCAGGAGATGTAGCTAAAAAACTTGGAATACCAAGCCCGACAGTGAAAAGAATATTACCTGATTTGATAGAGAAAAATTTGATAAAAAGACATGGTTCCGGACCAGGAACGAACTATACCGTTAAATGAAAACGACCTGTAA